>JAIKYN010000172.1 GCA_024683155.1 Lachnospiraceae bacterium
GGCTGCTTTGAAAGCAAGAAGAGGCTGTATGAACTGGAGGAGGAGCTGGGCGGCTTATTTATGCGCTGCTCCAAAGCCATGATCCTGAATCTGAAAAAGGTAAAGAACGTGCACTCGGAAATGAGCGGAAGGCTGAATGCCACCCTGCTGAATGACGAAACAGTGGTCATTTCCAGAGGCTATGTAAAAGATATCAAACGGAGGCTGGGAATCGGATGAACAAGGTGAAACTTTGGCTGGAACAATGGATCATGGTATCCTTTGCCATCCTGGCAGGGATCGTCCTGGAAGGGGTGGTGTATGCCCTGACGGACGGAGATGACTTGGGTGCCTTTAGCCTCAACTGGTATCAGATGCTATCTGTGATCCTGACCGGTATGATCTGCGGGATCCCCACCGTCCTTCTTCTGGAAGATGAGGAACCTTCGAAAATGCCTTCCTGGCTTCGAAACGTGTTGCACTTTTTCTGCACCTATCTGCTGGTCATCGGTATGGGAAAGGTCTTCTCCTGGTATACCAATCTTTTCGGCTTTGTGATGGTGACCGTGATCTTTGTCCTGGTCTATGCATTTGTCTGGGCTGTTACCGCCTGGTTTCATAAGCAGGAGGATAATAAGATCAACAAGGCCCTGGATGATATTAGGGATGAAGAGTAGGGATAAGACTACTGCAGGGATTCCGCTATGTTCTGGCTGTGCTCCGCAATACGCCTGCATACGGAGAGATAATCGGTAATGTAGACACTGGCTTCTGCAGATACTTTACCGTTTCTGAGGGATTTCAGATTGGATTTCTTCAGCTTTTTGATCTGTTTTACAAGGTTTTCTGTTTTTTCGATGATCTGTCGGGAGGCAGTAAGATCCCGTCTTTCATAGGCATTAACAGTCGCATCCAGGATTTCGCCAAGCTCCAGATTGATGGGCGCAAAATAGGCGCTTAATTCCGTTATCTCATCGGCGCTTTCCTGGGTGATCTTTTTGACGGTGGAGGACAGGTTCAGAGAATAATCACTGATCCGCTCCATATCACCCAGTACATGCAGCATATCGGCGATCATCACACTTTCTTTTCCGGAGGACTGAACGGAAGACAACTGTATCAGGAACTGATTACAGCCTTCTACCATTTGGTCTACTTCGTCTTCCAGTTCATGGATATTGTCTTTTTCCATTTTGTCGTATGCATTTAAAAGCCCCATTGCCTTGTGGACACCTTCGCTGGACTTTTGCATGATGAGCACGGTTTTCTTTCGGCATTCTGATGCGGCGATGGCAGGAGACAGTAACAGTCTGCTATCCAAAAAGACTTCTTCTTTTGCGTCTTCCCGGATCAGGTGCTCGGCGAGGGCTACCAGAGCCTTGGAGAAGGGGAGAAGTATGATCGTGGTCAGTACATTGAAAATGGAATGGAAGCAGGCGATCGCAAAGGGAGTGATGACCGCATCAAAGATCTGCAGCTGCAGAACCCATTCACAGAACAGATAAACGATCAGTCCGATGGCGGTTCCGATCAGATTAAAGCTGATGTGGATCACAGACACCCGTTTTGCGTTTTTGCTCACGCCAAGGGAAGAGATCAGAGCGGTCACACAGGTACCGATGTTCTGACCCATAATGATGGGGATCGCTACACCATAGGTTATGTGGCCGGTCAAACTCAAGGCCTGCAGGACACCGACAGAAGCAGCGGAAGACTGGATGATTCCGGTAAATACGGTACCGATGATCACGCCCAGGAAAGGATTCTTAAAGGCAGTCAGGATGCTGGTAAATTCCGGCATTTCAGCAAGGGGAGACAATGCATCGGACATCCACTCCATTCCGTGGATCAGTACAGCGAAGCCAACGAGAACAAAGCCAAGATCCTTCCGCTTTTGCTGTTTGGCACCCATGATCAGTAAAACACCGATCAGGGCAATCACCGGTGAAAAGTACTCCGGTTTCATAAGGAGTAGAAGGGGATTGTCTGTTTTCAGACCGCTAAGACTTAACAGCCATGCGGTCAGAGTAGTGCCCACATTGGAGCCCATGATGATACCGACCGTCTGGAGAAGAGACATGATCCCTGAGTTTACCAGACCTACCAGCATAACCGTTAGTGCCGACGAGGATTGCATGGCGATGGTGATAACGGCGCCAAAGAGCAGCCCCTTTAAGGGACTGTCTGTCATCTTCTGTAACACAGACTCCAGACGGTCACCCGCCACTTTTTTTAATCCCGAGGACATGATGTTCATGCCGAATAAGAAAAAGGCCAGACCTCCGATGATCGAAATCAAACTGTACATACCCATATTTTTTCACCCATTCTTTTATTTGTGGAAGAAACAAAAAAAGACTATACTGCAAAAAGCAGTATAGTCTCGCTACTTCGTACATATCCCAGGGAAAATCCCGTACTGACGAAAATATGTAACACGTTTCCGTGCAAGCTACTCCCTATTACCTTTTTCAGAATACAATAGACGTTTTTCCTGTGTCAATTCTAAAATTTTTAGCAAATGAACCGGATGAAAAAACAGGAACCTTACAAAAATGTAAGCTAGTCCAAAGGAAATGTAAGCCAAATCAAAGGCTTGGCATTTCCTTTTTTGTTATCCTTGGATCATCAAATGAATCGAAGGAAGGAAATTAAGATGAAAGTTTTGAAGAAGATTGGAAAAGTTTTAGCATGTATAGTCCTGATCGTGGCGATTCTTCTGCTCATTGGACTGAACTGCAAGACGGTTCTGGCAGCCCGCAAGAATGCGGACGTGATCGCAGCTGCGAAGCCTTTTGAGGAACTGATGATTCCGGAGGGGGTGCAGATCGTAGGGTTAGGGGAAGCCAGCCACGGCTGCATCGAGTTTCAGGAATCCAAACTGGATGTGCTGAAGATGTTGGTAGAAAAATATGACTACCGTGCGATCGCCATCGAGGCCGATTTTAATGACTGCTTGGCGATCAATGCTTATATACAGGGCGGTGAGGGTGATGCCCGCAGCCTTGTAAATGATCTGTCGTTTGTGATCTACCATACACAGCAGATGGCGGACCTGGTGGAGTGGATGCGGACCTACAATGCAACGGCTTCCGAAGATAAGAAGCTGCGCTTTTATGGCTTTGACATGCAGAATCCGGAAAAAGGAGTGCCTTTTCTGCTTTCCTATTTGGAGGAACATGCTATTTCTGACTGTGAAACAACCAATTTGCAGCTTTTGGCAGATGAAGAACGTTCAGAATCCCTGTCGGAGGCAGACGTCAGCAACATCCGGTCAGAACTGGATGCCATCCGGAAGGCATTGGAGGCAGCAGAGCAGGATCTTGCTACTGTTTACGCCGGAAAGGCAGTAGAGAATATCCATACTGCACTGGACTATTATATGCTGGATTATACCGAGATGAATGATTTTCGGGATACGGCTATGGCAGCCAACGTAAGCTGGCTTCTGGAACTGGAAAAGAAGATTGGTACCGGGAAACTCATGCTGGCAGGTCACAACGGACATACCGGCATCAAGGGAGAGACTGCTTTCACAAAAGTCACCATGGGTGGCGTATTAAAAGAGCAGTATGGAGATGCCTATTACAGCCTGGGGACGGACTTCTTTAAAGGGGATGCCAACATTCGCGTAGATGGGACACAGGACTATCAGCGAAAGGATTTCTATGTGACCACCGCAGATCCCATGGCTTACCAGGCAAAGTATCAGGAAGGACAGCGGTATGTGCTGGATTTTACATCTCTGGATGAAACTGGTGATAAGGCTGTCTATGACATGGTTCATGGAAATCTTACCATGGGCACTTTGGGAGAGGGCTTTGCGACTTACTACTATTTGGTGCATCCTTCCTATCGTTTTTCCATGGCACCGGTCGACCTGTATGACGGCATGCTGTTTTACTATGAGGTACATGCCATCCAGCCGGAGTTCTGATCCCTGCAGGATGCCATCGATGCGGTTCCTGACGGAAATTAAAAGCTGAAAACAGAATAAAAAGAGCAACTTAGTCCGGGTTTTTTGCAACTTGGTGGGGTTGCTCTTTTTTTGTGCCGCAAATTCCTGTAAGGTGACATCAGAGCAAAGAAAAAGAGAAATGGAGAGCATCCGAAAGGCTTTTGCAGAAAGGGGTATCACATGAACGTCATCGAAGTAACCGATCTGGTGAAACAGTATAAAGAAACAACTGCGGTAAAGGGCATCAGCTTTTCCGTAGCAGAAGGAGAGCTGTTTTCCTTCCTGGGAGAAAACGGAGCCGGCAAGTCCACAACCATCAACATGCTGTGCACCATCCTGGAGAAAACGTCCGGATCCGCACAGATCTGCGGACATCAGCTGGGAGAGGAGGATGACGCCATCCGCAGTAAGATCGGCATCGTTTTCCAGAATTCGGTCCTGGACCAGAAACTGACCGTAAAGGAAAACCTTTACAGCAGGGGATCCTACTACGGACTGAGTAAAAAGGAGATCGGAAAGCGGCTGGAGCCTTTTGCAGAAGAATTTGAAATGCAGGATATCTGGAACCGCAAATACGAGAAATTATCTGGCGGACAGCGCAGGCGCGTGGACATCATGCGGGCCCTGATCCATCAGCCGAAGATCCTGTTTTTGGATGAGCCCACAACGGGCCTGGATCCCAAGTCCAGAAAGATCGTGTGGGATTACATCCACTACCTGCAAAAACAGCAGGGAATGACCATTTTCCTCACCACGCACTACATGGAGGAAACAAGGGATGCGGACCAGGTGGTGATCCTGGATAAAGGCGAGATCGTCTGCAGCGGCACACCGGCACAGCTTAAGAGTACCTATACTTCCTCCAAGCTGATCTGGTATACGGAAAAGAAGGAAGGGGCGGAAGAGGTGATCCGCAGCATCAGTTCCCGTTTTACCTACGATGCGGACCATTACACCATCTGTGTAAAGGATACGCCCACCGATTTTCTGTACAGGAACCGGGATAAGATCCTGGACTATGAACTGATCAAGGGAACCATGGACGATGTATTTTTAAACCTGACCGGAAAGGAGCTTGCATAATGAGAGGCTTTATCGGACTGACCAAGAGAAATCTGCTGATCTATTTTAAGGATATTTACGGAGTGATCTTTTCCATGCTCACTTCCATCATTGTTTTTGTACTGTATCTGCTGTTTTTAAAGGGGACCTTTGTGGATGCCATCAACAGCGCCATGACAGGACTGGAAGACTTTGTATCTGCAGAGCAGATCGAAGCACTGGTAAACGGTATGCTCCTGGTGGGCATCATGGGATCTGCTCTGGTGACGGTGCCTTACACCTGTCTCCAGACCATCGTAAGAGACAGGGAACAGAA
>JAIKYN010000183.1 GCA_024683155.1 Lachnospiraceae bacterium
CTCCCGTCTGCCTTCCAGCATAAACTTCCTTGCCAGATTCAGCCCCAGTTTTACCGGACCGGGACGCAGGGCCCGATCGGCTTCCTTTAGCTTTTCCCGAATGGGAATGTGCTGCGGGCAATGCATTTCACACTTACCGCACTGAATACACTGGGATGCAAAAGCCGGTTCCTTCCTCAGACCGATGACCTGATAGAAACCATGGCGGGCCTCCCGTTTATTCTCCGTATACATACGATTATAAAAACTGAAGATTCCCGGGATATCCACCCCCTGGGGACAGGGCATGCAATACGAGCATCCCGTACATCCCACTTTGATCTTCTCGTTGATGATCTCCTTCACCTCTTCGATCAATGCAAAATCTTCTTCGGTAAAATGACAGGCATGAGCCTCCGAAGCGATCCTGCAATTCTCTTCCACCATCTCTGTGCTGTTCATACCGGATAACACACAGGTAACCTCCGGCTGATTGAACAACCAGCGAAATGCCAGCTCCGCAGGGCTCCATCCATGGGCCTTCTCCGCGATCAGCTGTTTTGCTTTTTCCGGAAGAAGATTCACCAGCTTGCCGCCTCGCAAAGGTTCCATGATCACTACGGGGATCCCTTTTTCTGCTGCTGCTTTTAATCCGTCTACACCGGCCTGTGTCGTCTCATCCAGATAGTTGTATTGGATCTGGCAGAAATCCCAGTCGTAATCCTGTAAGATCTCCAGGAACATCCGGGTATTGCCATGATAGGAAAAACCAATCTGACGGATGCGGCCGTTTTCCTTATTCTCCCTGATCCAGTCAAGGATGCCGATCTTCTTCAGATTGTCCCAGGCCACCTTATCGGTGAGCATATGCATCAGGTAATAGTCCACGTGATCGGTGCGCAATCTGGAAAGCTGCTCGTCAAAATAGCGGTCAATGGCTCCCCGGTTCCGGATCAGATACTGGGGAAGCTTGGTGGCAATGTTCACCTTGTCTCTCAGTCCGTTCCGCTCCAGGATCTCACCCAGTGCAGCTTCACTGCCCGCATAGATATAAGCGGTGTCATAATAATTGACACCAGCCTTGTATGCAGCCAGTATTTCCTTTTCGGCTTTCTCGATGTCAATGCCGCCGCCCTTCCGGGTAAAACGCATACATCCAAAGCCCAGCATCGATACGTCGTTGCCGTATCGGTCCTTTCGATATAGCATACTCATACCTCGCAAAATAAAAAGAGAAATGTCACTGTGACATTCCTCTAAATTATACCACTATCTCAAGGTTTTTCAAAGATAATAGGTGTTATGATTGTGATTTTTTCGTTTACTTTAACAGTTTTACCAGCTCGTCATAGGATATGCTGCCGCAAAGAGGCTGATAGTCCTCGGAAACCGATACTTCCTTGTTGTATTCTTCCTGTGTCATAGGGAACTCATTTCCGTCCTTATCGTATCCATAATAGGAAAATACTTCAAAAACAGAATCTTCTTCTCCCTCATCCAGAGATCTGTTTCCATTGGCATCATCAAAATTAACGGAAAGGAAAGACCGGTCCGTTACCAGCTGATGCTGATCGTTCACCTTCATAAAGTATTCATAGTACAGCGCACCTGCATAATCCGCATTGCTGTTATAAATGGTATTTTCTCCGGGGAGATAGCTGTAGCCGGCATTTCCGCCAACGCCGTAGCCCCAGTTCTTCATAACGGTATAGAAATGGCCATCCGCATATTCGTACAGATCCACACCATATCCAAGTACGCCGCAAACCAGCGCCTTACTGCCGTCCCCTCGTAAGTCGATCAGGTCATATACTGCCTCATCATACTCGTTGGATCCATGAGACATCTCATAGAGACGGGCAATATAGGCATACGCTTCATTGGCACTGCTAAAGCTGTCCCCTTCCCTGCCGTCCTTTAACAGGTTGAGAGCATCCCCCAGGGTATACTCCTTAATATTCTCATTTACATACCCGGAAATACCGTCGTTCTGCATAAAGTACTGATCATACTCCGCCGCTTCGGAAGAATAGCCGTCAAATACCAGCACATGGCTTCCCTGGGAGTTGGACGCGATCACAAGGATATCCGTATTCCCGTCCAGGTCATAATCATCAAAGGTAACACCTTCCACCGAGGTGAGCGGATCCTCATCATAACCGGAGCAGTACAGATAATCCATGATCTCATCATCCTCGATGATCCGCATGACCACGCCTTCTGTCTCGCTGGCGGGGTATGTCACGAAATTGGTCTCTCCGGTATATTCGCTGATGGTAATGGGGAAGGTCTGCTCCGGAACGGAATCTACTTCCCATTTCAGGCGATTGGATACAAACTGATAACTGTCATCTGCCTGTTTCTTTAAAACCGTCTCATAATCATTGCAATAATTACCGTAGCCGCCCCACTCCGCATCAATGGAAATCTCTAGGATCACCGTATCACCGGATCGGGTACCGGAAGTTACATCATACTGACAATAATTGGTATCCCCGTGCATATTGTAATAAGCATCGTATTTATCCAGGTAGAGCCAGGTAATAGGACGCCTTGCATCCGCATAGGACGTCCCGGTGGAAGAAGCAACAAATTCCTCGATTTCTGCAGATGTGATCTTAGAAACATCGCAGTAGTACTCTCCCATTCGCATGCCCTCTAAGACATCCCGGCTTTCTTCTTCCGAGAAAGCCTGCTGATTATCCAGGTTTGCTCCTCCGTAAAATACATCCTCCCACTTTACATTGGAAGGATCTTTGTAGGAAGACTTGATAAATCCGTTGTACGCCGGATCGTTTACCAGTTCTTCAAAATAGCTCAGTTCACTTTCTTCCAGTTCTACGGTTTCCTGCGCCGTCTCGGTGACGATCACGTCTTCCGCTGTAGTCTCTGCTGCGACCGTCGGATTGGTCTCTGCCTGTACGGGTGCTTCCTGCTTGCCGGCACACGCTGTGAGCAAAGAAGCCATTACAAGGATTCCGCCGATCTTTGTTAAGGTTTGTGTTCTCATAATCTCCTCCCCGATAAAACCCATGGTTTTTCCGTTTCATTTTTTCGTTTTTCATTCTACACTTGAAAAAAGGGTGAAGGCTATGACCTTCACCCTTTCTTAAGAGAATTCTAACGTTTCTTACAGTTTGAAGAACTCCATCTCCTGATGTAACTGGATGGCCAGTTCCTTCAGATCTCCTGCTGCATCATTGATCACGGAGAAAGTAGCATTCAGTTCTTCCATGGAAGCATTGGTCTCTTCCGCGGAAGCTGCATTCTCCTCCGAGATCGCGGACAGATCTTCGATGATATCCGACAGATCTGCTTTTGCCTTGTTCAGATTCTGTACTCTCTGTGCAATGGCTTCGGTTCCGGAGAATACACTCTTAACACCTTCATCCATATGGAACATATCCTGCTTGGTGGCATCCAGCTGTTCGCTCTGCTTGGTAAAATCTTCTGTCAGCTCACCGAGCTTATCCACACTCTTCTGGGATTCGTCCACCAGATTATCAACGATCTTATTGATCTTAACCGCTGCTTCTCCGGACTGATCTGCCAGCTGGCCGATCTCGGTAGCAACGACTGCAAAGCCTCGTCCGGCTTCTCCTGCTCTTGCTGCTTCAATGGAAGCATTGAGGGACAGAAGGTTGGTCTGGGAAGAAATCGCGGTGATCATACTGGATGCTTCCGCAATATCCTTAACTGCTGTATTGGTTGCACGGATCTGCTGATCGATGGTTCCCACCGATTCTACCACTCTTGCGTTCTGTTCGATCAGCTGATTCAGTGCCTTAATGGTATTATCGCAGGCATCTCTCATATCCTTTGCGAAATCCGTAAGTTCCGCAACGCTCTGATTGATGTCTTCAATATCATTCCCCATGTTGGTGGTATCGGTAACTGCCGTCTGTATACTTTCTGCCTGGGTAACTGCTCCCTTGGAAATATCTTCCACGGCGCATCCAACCTGATGGGAGGCTTCGGAAGCCTGTTCTGCGGAAGAGGATAAGCTCTCACCTTCCGATCTTACATTATCCGAAAGGCTCATGCTGGTACCGATGGCATGTCGTAACTGTCCGGTAAGTTTTGCTGCGCTTTCTCCGATCTGTCCCAGATCGTCAGTACGGTTCAGGATCTCCTCAGGAACATCCTGACTGAGATCTCCGTTGCCCAAGCGGTCCAGATTCTGAGATAAGGCCTGCATGACAGCGCCCACCTTCTTATCCAGAACGAGAGCAAATACCGATGTTAATACAACCAGCAGTGCAGCGATCAGTCCCATCATCATGATGGTCTGCAAACTGGCATCCTGGATAACCGCGCTCTTTTTACCGGTAAATACCATACCCACTATGCTTCCGTCGGAATTCTTAAGGGGTACATAGAATCCGTAATACTTCTGGCCTGCAATGGTGATGTTCTCTGCCAGATAGGTATTACCACCATTTAAAACGGCTGCGATGACTGCATCGGATGCATCCGTTCCCACGATACGCTCCGTGCTGTTTTCTTTGGTCAGAGTGGTCACAATACGAGTTTTCCCCATAAACAAAGTATAATCAATATCGGTTTTGGATTTCATATCATCCAGCTGACCGGTGAATTCCTCATTCAGAGTTATACCCGTTTCCTCGTTGAACATCACATCTCCTCGGATGATCAACCCGTCTTCACTCAGCGCCCAGTCTCCGTCGTATTCATTGGACAGCTCATCTTCCAGCTGCCATGCGGAAACCATCAGTTCCTGTTCGAACAGTTCCTTATAAGTACTGTTCACTCTTGCTACCCCGATCATAGTTAAAAGGATTGCCATGAGGATCATGGTCGCAACCATGATCATAACAACCTTTCGTACGATCCTGCCTTTTCTTTCTTTACCCATAC
>JAIKYN010000245.1 GCA_024683155.1 Lachnospiraceae bacterium
CAGTACGTGATCCCGGTTGCGGAGCACCATGACGGATTTCAGATGTATGAGTCGGACCTGTCGGAATGGAATGCCGCAAAGATGGGACCGAAGCGGGATGTGTTAGGGGAACTGACCAGGGCCTTTCACGAACGGGGCATGGTAAACGGTGCATCCTCCCATCGTGTGGAGCACTGGTTCTTCATGGGACACGGCAAGGATTTCCCGTCGGACATTCATGAACCCTTACAGAAAGGGGACTTCTACTGGCCTGCCATGCCGGAAGCAGATCATCATGATCTGTTTTCAGAGCCTACCCCTACGGATGAATTTCTGGAGGACTGGCTGTGCAGGTGTTGCGAGATCGTGGATAAATACCGGCCGAAGATCATCTATTTTGACTGGTGGATCCAGCACAGCTCCGTGAAGAAATATTTGCGGAAATTTGCGGCCTATTATTACAACCGGGCGGCAGAATGGGGCACTGGGGTAGTGATCAACTACAAACATGACGCCTTTCCCTTTGGCAGTGCCGTTGTGGACATTGAACGGGGACAGTTTGCGGATGTAAAGCCCTATCTGTGGCAGAGTGATACGACGGTTGCCAAGAACTCCTGGGGGTATACCGAAGGAAATATCTATAAGTCTTCCGTAGACCTGATCCGGGATCTGGTGGATATGGTCAGCAAAAATGGCAGGATGCTCTTAAATGTGGGACCCAAAGCAGATGGTACCATTCCGGAGGGAGATCAGAAGATCCTGAAAGAGATGGGAGCCTGGCTAAAAATAAACGGAGAAGCCATCTATGGGGCAAAGCTCTGGAGAAAACCGGCAGAAGGGCCTACCGAGATCGAAGAAGGGCAGTTTGCGGACAATGACGGAAGAGGGTATAAAGCAGAAGATATCCGCTTTACGGTAAACGGAACCTATCTGTATGCCACCAGCCTGAATATGGAGGGGAAGGATCATCTTCTGATCCGGTCCCTGGCAGATACAGATGCCTCCAAAAAACCGAATTTCCATGGCATTATAAAGAACGTGGAACGGTTGGATAAAAAACAGATCGTTTCCTGGAAACGGGACGAAGAGGGACTTTATATCCGGACAGAACGGGTGGAAGATCCGAGACCTGTGGTATTCAGGATCTGCATCGATTGATGATACAGGAACCCGATGATCCATAATAAATCCCCTGATGCTTCGGCATCGGGGGATTTTTCTTTGCACTGGGGTTTACAAATAAAAAATTGTGTAAAAGAATCAGAAATTACATGGAATTCAAAACAAATAATGGCACAATCACAGAAGAAAAACGTTAAATTGATTGACATGTCAGACATTTTATGCAAAAATAAAGAAGATTTATGGGATAACCGGACAATCAAACTAACATCATGTTTGGAGGCACAATTGTATGGGAAAAACAAAAAACAAAGCGAAAAAGGAAGGTACTGTATCCTTTCAGAACAGTATCAAGACGAAACTGATCGCTACGATGATCGCGGTTGCAGCAATTCCGCTGATCATTTCTTTGATCATCAGCTATATCAATTCCACCAATAAAGCACTGGAGGATGCGAAAACCGCCCTGGGAAGAGAGGCTGAATTCCTGACAGAGGCTTTTTCCGGTGCGATCCAGCAGAACATTGATATGGTACGCGCCATTGCAGAGGATCCTACAACGATCGTTTACATGGAAGGTACCGCAGGGATCGAAGATGACGTTATGGTACAGAAGATGCTGGCCGGAGATGCGATCCTGGCAGACGGTTCCGTAATGGCGATCGCAGATTCTACCGGTATGCAGATCTTAAGATCTTCCGGAACCTGTGTGGATGTTTCCACCAGAGAATATTTCCTGGAAGCCATGAAAGGTAACGTATACATTTCCAATGTCCTGGTAAGTAAGTCTACCGGCAAACGACAGATCACCATTGCGGCTCCTATTTTCGGAAGTGATGGTTCGGTTCTGGGTGAAGTACAGAGAAACTATGATCTGGAAGCTTTGCACGAGATCTTAAATACCAATACGGATGATGCTTTCGTATGTGACAGAGACGGAATCATGGCTGCTCATGCCCAGTTCTCCATCAGTGCGGAAGAAGAATACAATATGGCCGGAGCGCCTTATTTCTCTGCAGAGAAGGGGGATTTGGTGGACAGCACCACCTATGATTCCAAGCTGATCATGTCCTATCTGAGAGATCCCCTCACCGGATATACTTTGGTAGTATCCGATGATTACAACACCACCATGTCCAGTGCGGTACGTTCTGCTATGATGACCGTTGTGATCGGGATCGTCATGTTATTGATCGCAGCATTCATTTCTCTTCGGATGGCACTTGCCTTTACAAGACCGGTAGAGAAGGTAAACGGTTCCCTGGCCCTTCTGGCAGACGGCCAGTTTTCCAAGATCGATGTCTTTGAAAACCGAAAAGATGAATTCGGTGAAATGGTCCGCAATACCAATTATGTGATCGACAAGCTGGATTCGATCGTAAAAGGTATCAAAGAGTCCGCAAGATCCGTGGAGTCCTCCTCCATGGAACTTTCCGATATGGCAAATCAGATCTCTCAGACAGCAGAGGGTGTATCCAATGCGGTACAGGAGATCGCTTCCGGAGCAGCACAGCAGGCAGAAGAGATCCAGAATGCCAATACCAATGTGGCTGCCATCGGAGATGCAGTAGTGGATGTAAAAGATTCCGCAGGAGAACTGGAGAATCTGGCAGGCAGAATGCAGAGTGCTTCCGAAGTATCTTCTCAGTCTCTGACCAACCTTCAGGTATCCAGCAACGAGATGACCGACAGCATCGAAGAGATCTCTTCGGCCATCGCAGCGACGGAAACTGCCGTTGGCAGTATCAACGATAAAGTGGAGGGTATCAGCAGTATCGCATCCCAGACCAATCTGTTGTCGCTCAATGCAAGTATTGAAGCAGCACGTGCCGGTGAAGCAGGACGCGGTTTCGCAGTTGTTGCGGAAGAGATTGGCAAACTGGCAGATGATTCCAGAAATATGGCCGATGAGATCCGTCAGGAAATGGATGCCCTGTTACAGCAGTCCAAGGCAGCGGTTGGTGCCGCAGATGCCATTAAGGACAGCAACCTGAATCAGCAGGCAGCCTTGGGTGAGACCTTATCCAGTGTAAACAGCATGCTGGAGGATATTGCATCTACCGTTAAGGGGGTTCGTACCATCGGTGCAGGTGCAGATGTATGTGATACTTCCAAGAATGCAGTGGTAGATACCATGGGTGCATTATCCGCGATCTCCGAAGAGAATGCAGCATCTTCCGAAGAGACCGGTGCTTCCATGCAGGAACTTTCCGCTACCGTTACCACACTGGCTGATTCCGCTACCGACTTACGAGGCGTAGCAGAGAAGCTGAACCAGGAGATGGCATTCTTCAAGTAAGAATAAGTTCATA
>JAIKYN010000303.1 GCA_024683155.1 Lachnospiraceae bacterium
GCTGCATTACACACCGACATGACCGCGATCATAATGATCTTAAAAAAGATCGACGAAGTGTAATTGACTTTTTTCTCATTCATTCTAAAATCCCTCTCAACCTCTCAGATTGGGACAAGCCATAGGCCTGTCTCTTTTTTCGCATAACGTCTATACAATTCTCTCACAGATGTTTGAATTTTTCCACTATTATATACATCTTTTTTGTCAAAAGGGATCTTATTTATTCCAGCACCGTGATCCGTCCCTGCCCGTAAGGATCCGCATAATCACTGCCAACCACACCGCCTAAGGTATCCACGATATAGTCGATCAGCACCTGATTGTCCAGTTTTACCTTATCCTGCAGAAGCACAGCTCCGTCAAACATGGTATAGCCATCGCCGTTTCCAAGAAGCATATAGTCATGACTGGCCAGCGTGTAGGTCTTCCCCGGATCCAGATCTTCCTCGCCAACCTTAACATTCTGCACTCTTCGTTCTCCCCTGATGCCAGTAAACAGCGAATTTTCATCCATCTGACAAGGAGAATCGATATCGCTTCGGATCTCATAACTGAGACCGGAAACCTGTAAAAAGCCACCTGTCTCTCCGGGAACGGAACGACTGCCCCATTCCAGTGCATCCAGGATCTGCTGTCCGGAGACTTCGATCACGCAGAGCATATTTCCAAAGGGATGAACGCTGATGATATCGCCATAGGTAATATCCCCTTTTTCAATACTCGTACGGATACCTCCACCATTTACAAAAGCAATGTCCGCACCGGACTGATCACGATAAGCATCGGCACACAGATCGCCCAGATTGGTTTCCTGGGAACGAACGATACGTATGGGCTTTCCGTTTTCATCTTTTGCCTCGGGATCCGCTATGATCAGATCCACATCCGTAGATGCCACTACCTGACCCAGAAGTTCCTCCAGCTCTTTGGCAGATGCATCCACCTTCGCGCTGATCTCATTTTGAATATTCAAAAGCGCAGGGGCTGATTCATCATTATTCCAGGTCCAGACATCCGTCTCTGTGATCTCGCCTTCTGCCGAGATATGGCTGTAACCGATACAGCTCATCTTAGTACCCACACCAATACGGGTTACTTCATTTCCGTCTTTATCTTTCATCACAACATGGTCGGTATCATGGCTGTGACCATCCAGTAATACATTGATCCCACTGGTATTCTCAATAAGATCAACATAGGTCCAGGGTGCACATTCCGCTTCATTTCCAAGATGACCGATCACATAGATCAGCTCAGCGCCTTCCGCCTTTGCGGAGTCAATGGCATTCTGAACTGCATTATATACAGCTTCTCCGGTCTTATCCTGCAGGAAACCATATACATAATCTCCGTCTTCATTCTGAAAATATGCAGGCGTGGAGGATGTCAGCGTCTTGGGTGTGGTAACACCTACAAAACCGATCTTGTGGCCGGCAACTTCTTCGATCACATAAGGATCCAGCACCGGTTCATCCTTATAACAGAAGTTACAGCTGATATAAGGAAACTCCGCCTTTTCAACCAAGGATAAAAAGGTATCCATTCCATAATCAAATTCGTGGTTACCGGGAATGGCAATATCATACTGCAGGTCATTCATCAGTTCGATGATGCTTTCTCCTTTGCTGAGGGTTCCGATGGCTTCTCCCTGAATGGCATCTCCGTCATCAATGAGCAGTGTCTCATAACCCTGTGCCTCCAGAGTATCCCGAACCTGCTGCAATCCTGCATATCCAAATCCCTGATCGATCCCGCAATGTACATCACTGGTACAAAGAATATAGATCTCTCCGTTTTTCTCTATGGCAGTTTCTTCTGCCGCATCGGCAGTCTCTGTGGATACATCCTGCTCTGTCTCTTCGGCAGCTGCCGTTTCCTGCTGTGTCTCCGCTACAACACTTTCTGCCGCAATGCTTTCTGCCGCAGTCGTTTCTTCCGTCTGTGCCGGTGACGCTTGTCCGCAACCTGTCAGCAACATGCTGAACGCCAGCAGACTTGCCAGAGTTGCTTTTACCAATCTCTTTTTCATACACATTTCTCCCTGTTTATGATTTCTTTTTCAGGTATCTGTTGTTACGATACCAGTACCATCATATCACAGGTTCTTTCGTTTCATTTTTTTAATCTGATTAGCCAGAGAAAGAAATTGTTCGGTTTTGACAATGGCGATCCCCTGCTCCTCATCGCCCAGCACCAGCAACTGATCTCCCGCAGAAATATCAAAGATCTTTCTGGCTTTGGCCGGTATCACGATCTGCCCCTTATCACCTACAGTAACGAGGCCGAATAGATGCTTTCCTTTGGGTGGAACCCCCAGCCCCAGGTGTTCTTCCGGTTCATA
>JAIKYN010000318.1 GCA_024683155.1 Lachnospiraceae bacterium
TCAGCACCGTAGTATTCGACAGAGGTGGTTTTATATATCAGGGTAAGATCGCAGCATTAGCAGACGCAGCCAGAGAAGCTGGTCTGGATTTCTAAAGAAGGGAGAGCATTGGTACATGAGACGTGAAATCGTTGATATCAGTAATTTAGAATTAACGGAAAAAGTTGTTACCATCAAGCGTGTCACCAAGGTAGTTAAGGGTGGTCGTAACATGCGTTTCTCCGCTTTAGTAGCTGTAGGAGATGGCAATGGACATGTTGGCGTAGGTCTTGGTAAAGCAGCTGAAATTCCTGAGGCAATTCGTAAGGGTAAGGAGGACGCGATCAAGAATCTTGTTTCCGTAGCCCTTGATGAGAATGGAAGTATCACACATGACATTATTGGTAAGTTTGGTTCCGCAGAGGTTCTTTTAAAGAGAGCTGCTGTCGGTACCGGTGTTATCGCAGGTGGTCCTGCACGTACCATTTGCGAACTTGCCGGAATCAAGAACATTCGTACAAAGTCTCTTGGTTCTAACAATAAGCAGAACGTAGTACTTGCTACAATCGAAGGTCTGAGCGAGCTTAAGACTCCTGAAGAAGTAGCTAGCAAACGTGGTAAGTCTGTAGAAGAAATTCTGGCTTAACACAGGTGAAAGGAGATACTAAAATGGCAGCTAAGAAGACTGACAATGAAAAGAAACTTAAGATTACACTTGTAAAATCTCCGATCGGCGCTATTCCCAAGCAGAGAGCAACTGTTGAAGCTCTTGGTTTAAGAAAGCTCCATCAGACCGTTTTACAGCCGGATAATGACGCCACCAAAGGAATGATTCAGGCAGTCAGACATTTGGTAAAAGTAGAAGAAGCTTAATCGCTTCATAAGTAAAGGAGGTGTCATCATGGATTTATCTAATTTAAAACCGGCAGCTGGTTCAACCGCTAGCGACAACTTCAGAAGAGGCCGTGGTCATGGTTCAGGAAATGGCAAGACCGCAGGTAAGGGACACAAGGGCCAGAAGGCTCGTTCCGGAGCTCCCAGAATTGGTTTCGAAGGTGGTCAGATGCCTTTATACAGACGTCTTCCTAAGAGAGGCTTTAAGAATTACAACCACAAGAACATCGTTGCAATCAACTTAAGTGCTCTGGAAGCTTTCGAAGATGGTGCTGTAGTTGATACAGAAGCATTACTTGAAAAGAAAGTTATCAAAAACGCCGGCGACGGAGTTAAGATCCTCGGAAACGGTGAACTTACCAAGAAGCTTACTGTAAAGGTTGATGCATTCAGTGCATCTGCTAAAGAGAAGATCGAAGCACTTGGTGGAACAGCAGAGGTGATCTAATGTTCACTACACTCAAAAATGCATTCAAAGTAAAAGAAATAAGAAATAGAATTTTATATACGCTTGCCATGCTGGTTGTGATCCGTATCGGATCACAGCTGCCGGTACCCGGCGTTGACAGAAATTATTTTGCTAATTGGTTTTCACAGCAAACAGGCGATGCATTCAATTTCTTCGATGCATTTACAGGTGGTTCATTCTTGAACATGTCTGTACTGGCCCTTAATATTACACCGTACATCACATCATCCATCATCATGCAGCTTTTAACCATTGCTATTCCTAAGCTGGAAGAGATGCAGCGTGATGGCGAAGAAGGAAGAAAGATGATCGTGTCCATTACCCGTTATGTTACCGTGGGTCTGGCATTGATCGAGTCTTCCGCGATGGCAATCGGTTTCGGTCGAAACGGTTTGCTTGAAAACTACAATGCGCTTAACGTTATTACCGTTATCGCAGCATTAACCGCAGGTTCTGCATTCCTTATGTGGATTGGTGAGCAGATCACCGAGAAGGGTATCGGAAACGGTATCTCCATCGTACTGACCATCAACATCATTTCCCGAATTCCTCAGGATCTGATGAGCCTGTATGAGCAGTTCATCTCCGGCAAGTCAATTGCCAAGGGTGTTCTTGCAGCAGTAATTATCCTCGCTGTTATTCTTGCAATGGTAATTCTCGTAATTATCTTAAATGACGGCGTTCGTAAAATCCCTGTACAGTATGCCAAGAAAATGCAGGGTCACAAGATGGTTGGCGGACAGAGCAGTAACATCCCGCTGCGTGTTAACACGGCTGGTGTTATCCCGGTTATCTTCGCTTCTTCTATTATGGAGTTCCCGGTGATCATCTGCTCATTGTTCGGTATTCAGGGTACAGGCGTTTGGGGACATATCCTTCGCGGACTTAGTTCTTCCAACTGGTGCAATATTGCACAGCCCTGGTACAGCATCGGACTTCTGGTATACATTGTCCTGGTAATCTTCTTTGCATATTTCTATACCAGCATTACTTTCAATCCTATTGAGATTGCTGAGAATATGAAGAAGCAGGGTGGCTTTATCCCGGGTATCCGTCCCGGCAAGCCTACTACGGAATACCTGAATCGTATTCTGAACTACATCATCTTTATCGGTGCAGTTGGTCTTACAATCGTTTGCGTTCTTCCTTATATCTTTAACGGACTCTTCGGAGCAAGCGTAAACGTAGGTGGAACAAGCCTGATCATTATCGTCAGCGTAATCCTTGAGACCATCAAGCAGGTAGAGAGTCTGATGCTTGTCAGAAACTACAAGGGATTCCTGAATGATTAATTTCAAATGAAATGATCTATCGTTCCGGCCGCACAGCCGGCCGGAGCGATACTAATTTCGAATAGCCAAGCTCACAGTGCCACTGGGGTTTATGGCTTTTTTGTGCGTTTAAGGACAGACATTAAAAACAAGCAGTTTCCACCGGAGGAAAACAATGAAGATTATCATGTTAGGAGCTCCCGGAGCAGGGAAAGGAACACAGGCTCAGATGATCGCTGAGCAGTACGGACTTCCCCACATCTCCACCGGAGATATTTTCAGAGCAAATATCAAGAATGGTACAGATCTTGGTAAAGAAGCAAAGACTTATATGGATCAGGGTAAACTGGTTCCCGATGAACTGACCGTTCGTATCTTACTGGATCGTGTGGCTCAGGATGATTGCAAGAATGGCTATGTACTGGATGGATTCCCCAGAACCATTCCCCAGGCAGAAGTACTGGATGCAGAGCTTACAAAACTTGGTGATCAGATCGATTTTGCCATCAATGTTGACGTTCCCGATGAGAATATCATCAAGAGAATGTCCGGCAGACGCGCTTGTTTAAAGTGTGGTGCTACGTATCATATCGTACATGTTCCCCCCAAGCAGGAAGGCGTATGCGATAAGTGCGGCAGCGAACTGGTGCTTCGTGATGATGATAAGCCGGAAACCGTAAAGAACCGCTTATCCGTATATCATGAGCAGACACAGCCTCTGATCGATTACTACACAAAGAAGAACGTACTTAAGACAGTAGACGGTACGGTTCCCAAAGAGGATGTATTTAAGGCTATCATTTCTATTTTAGGGTGATCATAACATGGCAGTAACGGTTAAATCAGAGCGCGAAATTGAATTAATGAGAGAGTCCTGCAGACTTCTCTCCATCGTGCATCAGAAGCTCGGAGAAGCAATTCATCCCGGTATGACAACCCTGGAAATCGATGAGATGGGGGAACAGATGATCCGGGATTTCGGATGCGTTCCGAACTTCAAAGATTATAACGGTTTTCCCGCATCCATCTGCGTATCGGTAAACGACGAAGTGGTCCATGGAATTCCTTCCAAACACCGCAAGCTCCATGAAGGAGATATCGTCAGCCTGGATGCAGGACTTATTTACAAAGGATATCATTCCGATGCAGCCAGAACCCATGCGGTAGGCAACGTAACACCGGAAGCTCAGAAGCTGATGGATGTCACGAAGCAAAGCTTCTTTGAAGGCATCAAAATGGCAAGAGCAGGCAACCATTTATTTGATATCTCTGCTGCGATCGATGATTATGTAACCCCCTTCGGTTACGGCATCGTCAAGGAACTGGTAGGACACGGGATCGGTACACACCTTCACGAAGATCCGCAGGTTCCCAATTTCAGACAGAGACGCAAGGGCCTGATCCTGGTTCCGGGAATGACACTGGCCATTGAACCCATGATCAATATGGGAACTGCCGATGTGGAATGGATGGATGATGACTGGACTGTGGTTTCCGCAGACGGAAGCTTGTCCGCACATTATGAAAACACCATTCTGATCACAGAGGGTGATCCTGAGATCCTGACCCTTCCGGATTTCAAATGGAACTGATTGAAAAGTGAGGCTTCCATGACGGGTAATCTGGTAAGTATCAAAACAGGAACAGACAAAAACAAAATCTTCTATATTATAAAAGAAGACGGACCATTTCTTTGGCTGGCAGACGGCAGGAAATATACACTGCAAAAGCCTGCCAGGAAAAATCGCAAACATGTGCAGCTCATCAAAAGCGTCTACGGGATCATAACCACGGACGAAGAGATTGTACAAACAGTTACAACGTATTTAAGCGGTCGCAAAACAAACCCATACGCGACAATTATTTCAGGAGGTAGGAATGTCAAAAGCTGACGTTATTGAAATCGAAGGTACTGTAGTTGAAAAGCTCCCCAATACCATGTTCCAGGTGGAACTGGAGAATGGCCACAAGGTGCTGGCACATATTAGTGGAAAGCTTAGACAGAATTTTATCCGTATCCTGCCGGGAGATAAAGTAACATTGGAACTGTCTCCCTACGATCTGTCCAAGGGTCGTATCATCTGGAGAGACAAATAATTTTCAGGATAAAATATTTGTTGCATCTTGAAAATTACCATGATACAATATAAAGCGGTCTTTTTTGAAAGGAGGGTTTAGAGATGAAGGTTAGATCATCAGTAAAACCGATTTGCGAAAAGTGCAAAGTCATCAAAAGAAAAGGAAAGATCAGAATCATTTGTGAGAATCCAAAGCATAAGCAAGTACAGGGATAATACCACTGTTACTACTTTTTGATACCGAAAAGCATTGGTTTTTCGCTTCGGAAAGATCGGATTCTGATCCGGTTGGGTATATACCGCTATAAAAAATTAGGGATATACCTCAATCAAATCAAGTATCGGCGCAAAGGGCGCCAGAAAAGTGGAGGCAATAGAAAGATATGGCTCGTATCGCAGGTGTAGACTTACCCAGAGAGAAGAGAATCGAAATCGGCCTTACCTATGTATATGGTATTGGTAGAGTAAGCGCCACAAAGATTCTGGAAAAAGCAAAGGTTAATCCTGACACAAGAGTTAGAGAGTTAACCGACGAAGAAGTAAAGAGAATCGCAGAAGTAATCGCTGAAGACTACATGGTAGAAGGTGATCTCCGTCGTGAGACCGCTATGAACATTAAGGCTCTTCAGGAAATCGGATGCTATCGTGGTATCCGTCACAGAAAGGGACTGCCTGTTCGTGGTCAGAATACCAAGAACAATGCAAGAACCAGAAAAGGTCCCAAGAAGACAATCGCAAACAAGAAGAAGTAATCGTCACTAAGATGATGCATATTGAAAAGAAAGTAGGTTAGTTTAAAATGGCAGACGCTTCTAAGAAGTCAAAGAAGAGAGTTAAGAAAAACGTTGAACATGGCCAGGCACATATCCAGG
>JAIKYN010000349.1 GCA_024683155.1 Lachnospiraceae bacterium
TCTTGTTCCACTGCTTCAGGGAACGGGAAAGAGACCCCAGGTTATTGACCTGGCCGCCGTTCTTTGCAAGGATCTGCAGGATCTGCTGTTCCACATCCGCCTTGGTCAGCTTGCTGCCCTTGGTCTGCACACGGAAACTGCTTCCTTCCTTGATCAGGGTCATTCCGGAGAGTCCGTCCTCTATAAACGTTGTCAGCTTGGAATAGCCGTAATTACGCACATCGAAATCCGGATACTTGTTCTGCAGCTTACTTCCGATCTCACCGATCCCGGTGGACTTGCCTTTATTCCCGTTTTCATCCAGGATCTTCTCCACGGCCTTCTGAATCTCTTCAATGGAAGTAACATCCACATTTTCCGTCCCTTTGGCAGGGGTTTTCTCCGTCTTGTCGTTCTCTGTTTCGGAGATGACTTCGATCAGCTTAAAAGCGTTGCAGGCACTGCGAAGAGCCTGGGGTGTCTTGCGCTCCCCGATGCCCAGAACATACTTGCCGGCTTCTCTCAGTCTTGCAGCCAGACGGGTAAAATCCGAGTCACTGGATACCAGACAGAAGGCATCCACGTCTCCGGTATAAAGAATGTCCATGGCATCAATGATCATGGCCGAATCGGTGGCATTCTTGCCGGTGGTATAACTATACTGCTGAATGGGCGTAATGGAGTTGTTCAGAAGAACATCCTTCCACCCCTTCTTATTCATAGCGGTCCAGTCGCCATAACAGCGCTTATAGGTAGCTACACCGTCATCCGACACCTCATCCAGGATATATTTGATCCACTTGGGGGAAATATTATCACTGTCGATCAATACCGCATACTTTGTTGTTTCTTCCATAAATACCTCATTTTTCCCAGCGATCGCTGTTTCTTCTCTCAGTTTAAAGCAGGCCCGAGAAAATGGCAATCAGTCTTTCATTGACCCGACTGCTTTTTTCCACCGTTTCCGCATTTAAAGAAGGGTCCCCGGATGCCGCTTCCCCGCAGACATCGGCTCCTATGACCGGTAAGCCGGAGAATTCCTTCAGGATCTCCTCCATCTGTTCCAGGGACATGCTTCCCTGATCCCAGTTGGTATCCACCACATCTTTTCCCAGCACATCTTTATCCACGGAAATAAACAGACGGCTATCCGGTGCTTTCTCCCGGATCCAGCGATCCAGTTTTGCTTTATAAGCACCACTCTTTATATCTTCTTCGGACAAAACAGTAAGCCTTTCCCCGGCAGAAACCTCCCTCTCCAGCAACGGTTCCAGGATCCGAAGCTGTTCGGCATCCGGACCGATGAGAAGAATACGGCGCAAATGCACATTCTCCCGCAAGGTGAATAATATCCAGGAGCCACAGCTTAATATGGTGCCAAATGCCGGTTCTTCCATATCGGAATGATGATCCAGCACCACCAGATCAAAATCCTCTTCCAAAAGATCACAGCGAAGCTTGGAGATATAGTGAAAATTCCCGTTGTCTATAAAATACAGGGTGTTATTTATATTGTTTTTCAGGGATTTCTTCAGTTCTTCTGCTGCAGTATCCTCACAGTACCCGTTGATCCCCCGGATGGATCGAAGATCCTGAAAGGAATGGGGGGTGTTACGGTAGAAGTCCTGTTGGTCATAGATACCGCTCATATTGCAGATGACGATTTTCTGATTCATAAAAACCTTATCCTATCTTCGGCAGAACCTGCAGACCCGGGATCGCCCGGTCCTTCTACATCTGATGGCGGACCACCAGATACTCATTATCCGATTCGTAATAGGCACAGTCGGCATTGGAACCGGTAAGGAAATGATACATCTCATCTTCGTCCAGGTTAATGTCACAGTAGTAGCTTTCACTCTCCTCATCGTAGAGGTAATGCGTACAGGAATCGCAATTGCCCACAGGAGCCTTCCGTTTCCCCGGATGTTGCTCTTCGGCTGTCTTATTCTTTACTTTCTGAATCGCTTTCTTAATGGCATCCAGATCCGAACCACTCATATCGTTTCTCCGTTAGAAAAGCAGAAAACAGCCGCCACGGTCTCCCGGACGGCTGTCTGTGTTGTCGTTGTCTTGCCGATTACTTTACGATGGCAAGGGTCTTCAGGTGTTCCACTACCTTCTCCTGACGGAGCATCTGCATGATATAACCTTTGCCGTAAGTAGATGCAGTCTCTTCACCGCCCAGTTCCTCTACAAATGCATTGTAGTCATCTTCGGAAACGGAAAGTCCGTACTGATCAAACAGGGCCTGATAAGCCATAACGGTGGTAGAGGTTGCTTTTGCCTGGCTACGCAGTTCCTTCTCATAATCCATATCGCTCAGGCCTTCATATTCCTGATAGGAAGTATAGTTGAATTCCATGCCGTACATCTGATACATATAGGAATAGTAAGCCAGATTCTGCTCGTTTACAAACTTCTGCAGAGAACGCAGCTTCTTCAGATAAGGGCCATAATGTTTCTTAGCGGAAGAATTCTCTTCCACATAAGTCTTAACCGCTTCTTCCAGAGAACTATCATAATGGGTATCCTTCAGATACTGACGATACTCTTCTGCAGTGGATGCGTTATCGGATAAATACTCCTGAACAAATGCATCGTCAAATGCAGGTACCTGATATACACCGTTGACGGTTACTGCAAATTCCGCATCCTTACCGTTCAGTTCTTCCTTGCCGTAATCCTCGGGGAAGGTAACGGATACCGTTACTTCATCGCCGGGATGGGTTCCCACCAGCTGGGTCTCAAAATCATCTACATAAGAGCCGGAACCGATCTCCAGATCCGTACCTGCTCCATCGGTGCTGCCACCTTCAAATGCAACGCCGTCCACCGTGCCTACATAATCAATGTTCACGGTATCTCCGTCTGCTACGGTAGCGGATGCATCGGTTACCAGTTCCTTGTGGCTGTTTAATTCTGTCTCAATGTCTGCTTCCACAGACTCATCGGAATACTCCAGATCGCTTAAAGCGAACTCGGTTTCCTCAATATTGGCAGGATCGGAATACTTGGTGATATCGGTGATCCCTTCAATGGTACCGTCATCGTTTAATCCTGCGGAATAATCAGAGCTTTCCTGGGTAGCTGTGATCTTATAATATGCAAATCTTCCCACATAAAAAGCAACCACAGCAAGAACTGCCACGATCAGTACGATGGCAATACATTTCCAGATCCTTGCTCTCAGCTTGGCCCCCTCAACCTCTTTGCGTCGTGCAACACGTTTTTCCATGGATGCACTTAACTCTTCGGTCTGTTTCTTCTTACCAAAAGCCATGTCTAAAACCTCTTCTCTTACTAAATTGATAGTGTTCTTTGAACAAAATAAAAACTACCGAACGCGATCCCGCATTCGGTAGTTTACGTCCACTCCCTAATATAGCAAAAAAACGCTGTAAATGGAAGTCTAAAATATCAGGTTATCCGTATCTTATTTGAAAGGATTCTCTGTCTTGTAAGGTACGCTCTTAGGCTGATTGTAGTTCAGATCCTCCATGGGAACGCCTACATACTTGAACACTTCAAACAGGGCCTTTCCATAGTGACCGAATGCAACGGCACCGTGGTGAGGGAATGCCTTCTCAATGAGAACGTGACGATAGAAACGTCCCATCTCGGAAATGGCAAATACACCGATGGAACCAAAGGATCTGGTAGCAACAGGAAGAACTTCACCTTCTGCAACATATGCACGCAGCAGATTGTCGGAAGTAGACTGCAGACGATAGAAAGTGATCTCGCCGGGAGCGATATCTCCTTCCAGTGTTCCGTTGGTTACTTCTACAGGAAGGCTTCTTGCCATGATCTTCTGGTTCTTCATCTCGCAGAATGCCAGCTTTCTGGAGCAGGTATTTCCGCAGTGGAAGCCCATAAAGGTATCCTTATGCTCATAAGGGAACTTACCCTTAATGGATTCTTCAAACATATCGTTGGGAACGGAGTTATTGATATCCAGCAGAGTAACGGCATCTTCGCTGACGCAGGTACCGATGAACTCGCTTAAGCAGCCGTAGATATCTACTTCACAGGATACAGGGATACCCATACCGGTGAGACGGCTGTTTACATAACAGGGAACGAAACCAAACTGGGTCTGGAATGCAGGCCAGCATTTTCCTGCGATGGCTACATACTCACGATAGCCTCTGTGTGCCTCTACCCAGTCAAGAAGGGTTAACTCATACTGTGCAAGCTTGGGAAGGATCTGGCTCTTCTTGTTGCCGGCACCAAGTTCTGCTTCCATCTCCTTGATCTTATCAGGGATACGGGGATCATCTGCATGCTTGTTGAAGGCTTCGAACAGATCCAGCTCGGAGTTCTCTTCGATCTCAACACCCAGGTTATAAAGCTGCTGGATGGGAGCGTTACATGCCAGGAAGTTAAGAGGTCTGGGGCCAAAGGAAATGATCTTCAGGTTAGCAAGACCGATGACTGCACGTGCGATGGGCAGGAAGTCATGGATCATGTCGGCGCACTCGTCTGCGTTACCTACCGGGTACTCAGGGATGTATGCCTTGATGCTGCGCAGTCTTAAGTTGTAGCTTGCATTCAGCATACCGCAATATGCATCACCACGTCCGTCAGACAGGTCGTTCTGGCTCTCTTCTGCTGCTGCAACGAACATCTTGGGTCCGTCAAAGTGCTTAGCCAGTAAGGTCTCGGAAATCTCGGGACCGAAGTTTCCTAAATATACACAAAGTGCATTACAGCCGGCTTTCTTGATATCTTCCAGAGCCTGAACCATATGGATCTCGCTCTCAACGATACAAACAGGACATTCATAGATGTCATCCTTACCGTACTTTGTTTCATAAGCGCTTACCAGAGCCTTTCTTCTGTTTACGGACAGACTCTCGGGGAAGCAGTCACGGCTAACCGCAACGATGCCCAGTTTTACCTTGGGAATGTTTTTCATTTTACAAATCCTCCATCTCTTTCTACGTTTTTACTCTGTAACGTCTATATTTTTACCGATCAGGCCAATGTGTGTACCTTCCGGCAGGTTACCTTCCGCATGACCGATCAGCCATTTGTTTTTGGCTGTGATCAATGCATCTTCATACCCGGCATGTGCCTCATCCAAAGGAAGATTTGTGTCCTTGGGCAGTACGATCACGCAACGGAATCCATCGGGAGTCGCATTGCAGGGAGCGTAATGAAGGGTTGTAGCGTACAGTTCCACGCCCACCCCCTTGGGACAGACAAATGCCTCGATCTTAGAGGTGTCATAGGTATAATCGGATGTGATATCCTGTTCCTTGCCAAGCAGCAGGATCAGGTCGTCCGCAGCAATATCGATCTCGGAAGAACGATGATACTCCACTGCGTTCAGTTTGGTGTTATGACCGTTGCAATAACCGATCTGAATGGGCAGTTCGCCGTAGCAGACCGTCTGCAGCTTTTCCATTACCGGCAGTTCTTCCAGACAGGAAACGGAAGGCTCATATACAACGTCCTCCGGCTTCGGCGTCTGCGCTACCAGTGTATCTAACAGCTGTGTGAAATCAATTGCCTCCACGATGCGGCCGTAAGCAGCAAAGGAAGGATCTGTAACTTTCTGGATCTTCATATGTATCCCTTTCTACATCTGCGGGGACAGCCGGATGCTGCCCCACAGCATGTTCTTGATTTTTGTAAACTATCCACGTATTGAAGGTTCTGAATGCAAGCAAACCGTCCGCTTACTGAAGGTTCTGAATGCAAGCAAACCGTCCGCTTACTGAAAGTTCTGAATGCAAGTAAACCGTCCGCTTACTGAAGGTTCTGAAACAGTGCCTTGCAGGCAGGATAGATCTGCTTAAACTGCTGATACCGTGCCTCATATTTTGCAGTCAGTTCCGGATCGGGCTCAATGGTCTTCGTAACCTTGATCAGCTTATCCGCTGCTTCTTCTACGGAAGCAAATTCACCGCAGGCTACTGCAGCCAGCATCGCTCCGCCATAACCGGGGCCTTCTTCTGTCTCTAACAGATCCACCTTGATGCCCAGGATATTGGCGATCATAGTTCTCCATAAAGGAGACTTGGCACCACCGCCGCAAAGCTTGGTGCGCTCGATCTGAATGCCCTGTGCCTTGGCGACTTCAATGGAATCGCGCAGCGCAAATACCACGCCTTCCAGCACCGCCTGGGTCATATCCTTACGAGTGGTATCCATGGTCATACCGATAAAGGTTGCTCTTGCAAGAGGATCGTTGTGAGGAGAACGCTCTCCCATGAGGTAGGGCAGATAATATACGTGATTCTCGCCCAGGTGATCGATCCCTTCCTGTTCCGAAGCAAATTCCTTGGTCTGAAGGATTTCCTCCATCCACCACTTATTGCAGGATGCAGCAGAAAGCATACAGCCCATCAGGTGATAGTTGCCGTCTGCATGTGCGAAGGCATGAAGTGCGTTCCGGGAATCCACCTTGAAATCTTTGGAAGAAATAAATACGGTTCCGCTGGTTCCCAGAGAGATGTTACATTTTCCGTCTCCTACGGTACCGGTACCTACTGCAGCTGCTGCGTTGTCTCCGGCACCTGCTGCGATCACTACCTGATCGGACAGACCAAGCTCTGCAGCAATATCCGCCTTTAAGGTACCAACCTTGTCAAAGCTTTCATACAGCTTGGGCAGCTGGTCTTCTCTTACATGGCAGATTTCCATCATCTCTTTGGACCAGCACTTATGCTGTACGTCCATGAGAAGCATGCCGGAAGCATCGGAATAATCCGTGCAGAAGCTTCCGCTGAGCTTATAAGCCAGGTAATCCTTGGGTAACATGATCTTAACGATCTTCTTGAAATTCTCAGGCTCGTTCTTTTCTACCCATAAGATCTTCGGTGCGGTGAAGCCTGCAAAGGAAATGTTGGCCGTATACTGCGACAGCTTATCCTTGCCGATCACCTCATTTAAATAGTCACTTTCTTTTGCGGTACGTCCGTCGTTCCAAAGGATCGCAGGACGGATCACATTGTCATCCTTGTCCAGGATGACCAGGCCATGCATCTGTCCGCCAAAGCTAATACCGGCCACCTTGCTCTTGTCACAGTCCGCTAACAGTTCCTTAAGACCATCCATCGTCTGCGCAAACCAGTCTTCCGGCTTTTGCTCGGACCAACCGGGATGCGGGAAGAATAAAGGATACTCTCTGGAAGCTACCTTCTGAACTTTCCCCGTTTCGTCCATGAGAAGCAGTTTGACGGAAGATGTTCCAAGATCCACTCCAATGTAAAGCATGTGTTCCCCTTTCTATTGTTTGATCATACTTTTTCACTTCGGGTGTGCCCGTGCACATCCTTTTATATCATACTTCCTTGTGCAGTAAAAAACAACTGCATTTTCGTCAGAAAAATATCAATTTTTTTCGTGCAAAATTATGCCCCATAATGCCATGGAAACTATGGTAGTATGATATTGTTGAAGAATGTGTAACACATCGGGGAGAAAGGGACGTTTCGCCATATTCCTATGGCGAAGCAGGAAACTGTATGGCAACCATCAAAGATGTAGCGGCAAAAGCCGGCGTATCCAGAGGCACCGTAGACCGTGTCTTAAATCACAGAGGCAATGTAAATCCGGAAACGGAACAGCGGATCCTGGAAGTGATGAAAGCGCTGAATTTCACGCCCAATAAAGCGGGAATGGCTCTGGCTGCCCAGAAGAAAAAATACTGCATCGGTATCATCCTTTTCAGTAAGAAGAATCCCTTCTTTGACCAGGTTCTGGAAGGCATGCAGGATAAGTCGCAGGAGCTGGCTTTCTACGGTTGTTCCGTCTATGTACAGCGGGTCGCTTATGATCCCCATGCCCAGCTTTCCGCCATCGAAGCCTGCAAGAAGCATTCCGTGGACGGTCTCATCTTAACTCCCTATAACGATCCCCGGATCCACAAGGAGATCAATGCTCTGACTGAATCCGGCATTCCGGTCATGACGGTGAATTCCGATATTGAACATACCAGCCGCCTTTGTTATGTAGGCAGCGATTACTACCAGTCCGGACAGGCCGCTGCATCCCTTATGGAAAAGCTGACCCAGGGACCGGTCCGTTTAGGCATCATCAACGGGGATCTGAAGATCCTCTGTCACAAACAGCGTATGGCAGGTTTTACGGATTATCTCAAGGGAAATGAGCGCTTTAAGCTCATGGACCGCGGCGATAACTTTGATGATGATCTTCGCAGTCAGATCCTGGTAGAATCCATGCTGGAGAAGCATCCGGAGATCAACGCCCTCTTCTTTACCGCTGCCGGTGTCTACGGTGGCTGTAAAGCCGTTCAGAAAATAATGGAAGAAACAAACAGGCACTTCACCATTATTACTTTTGATGAAGTGCCCACTACGATCGAACTGATCCGCAAAGGAATCGTATCCGCTACCATCTGTCAGGAACCCTACTGGCAGGGTGCCCGCTCTCTGGAGCTTATGTTCCGCAAGCTTTCCGAAGAAGATTTTACGCCGGAAGATTCCTATTACGGAAAATTAAGTGTACAGATCAAAGAAACCATCTGACCCTTGGGGGACCTATTGGCGACCTACAGGTATACTCCCTGCAGATGGGAGGAATGTTCTTACCTATGCCCCCTGTAATGCATCCGTCACAGGTATTTTACGGCTGTGCCGAAAGCCAGAACTTCCGCTGCCCCCTGCATCACGGAGGATGACGCGTATCGAACACCTACGATGGCATCAGCCCCTAATTTCTCCGCTTCATCTACCATTCTCTTGGTAGCGATCTGCCTTGCCTCCACCAGCATCTCTGTATAACCGGTGATCTCTCCGCCTACCAGCGTCTTCATGCCGGCCATGAAATCTCTTCCAAGATTCTTGGACTGTACAATCGTTCCTTTCACCACACCCAATACTTCAAAATTCTGTCCGGGAATACTTTCAATACTTACTAGCTTCATTGATCTCTCCTCCATCAATTTCTTTTAATCGTTGTTTTAAAGCTAAAATAACACCTATTATCATTGCTCCGAATAGCAGAGCCGCTATGATCACCACGGCCAAAGGCTCGCTGGGATCAATGGTTCTGGTATAGGCTGTCAGGGCGATCATTGCCATTAAAAACAGAATGCTGACCACCGAGATGATGATAGGGGCTCGTTTGGATTTTTTTACATCCGTCTGTTTCAGATCCATAAATCGAATACCACCTTTCTCCAGATCCTTCATATCCTCCAGATAGTTTTCCGCTTGCAGGCTGCCGAATGCTTCATCCGATCCCATCATCTGCCGGCACATTTCCTTCATGATATCCAGTTCCCTCTGTCGTCTGGAAAAATGAGAAATGTGACGGTCCAGACAATCTTTTAAAGAAACCTCTCCGCTTTCCAGCTTCCGGATTTCTTCCAGGGGAACATCCAGACGACGCAGGAGCTTTATCTTATTAAGAAGCTGCACATCTTCCATGCTGTACTCCCGGTATCCGTTGTCCCTGTTTCTCTCCGGCCGGATCAGTCCCTGTTCTTCATAGAATCGAATGTTCTTTTTTGTGATCCCTACCAGTTCTTCTACCTGATTGATCTTCATCGGATCTCCCTCACATGATTGGTTACTAAAAGATTTGGCCTTATCTTTGATCTGAAATTACACCTTCCATCCACTGGAAGGTCAACCTTATTTTAAAAAATATTTTACAAAAAAACCGGCCACCCTGCCATCCCGCAGATGGAACCTTTTGTCCAAAGGCTATGCATCCGCTAAAAATGGCAGTTGGCCGGTGTTATTTCCGTTATGGAATTATATCAGGGATTGGTCCCTTCCGCAGCTGCCGGAGCAGGTTCCGGATTCAAACGAGTGGCAATACCCTTCTCATCACAGGAATAGATCGCTTCTCCGATGGTATAATTGCCGCCTGCCACCAGAACACCTTCCGTATTAAATACATACAGTTTGTCTTCAATGGTAACTGCCGCCTGACGTACCATATGTCCGTCTTCCAGAGATGTATAGTAAGTAGCTTCCGTTCCGCGGATCCATCCGCGTACCATCTTACCGTCTGCCGGGTTATAATACCAGGTTACATCTCCGATACTCTGCCAGCCGCGAAGCATCTTACCGTCTTCACCGAAGTAGTAATTATATCCGTCGATCACCTGCTGTCCGGTGATCATCCTGCCACCGTCCGGTGCAAAGTAATAACGATTCTCGATATCTCCCACAAATCCGGTCATCATAGCACCGGTTGCAGGATCAAAGTAGAAGTGATCCTCTCCCAACTGGATCATGCCACGTTGCATAACACCCTTTTCATTGAAATAGTAATGCTTTCCGTCAATGATCTGCCAGCCGGTGAGCATATGTCCGTCTGCAGGCGAGAAGTAATAACGATTCTCCACATCCCCTACAAATCCGGTGACCATGGCACCGGTCGCAGGATCAAAGTAATACGTTCCTTCGCCAACCGTGATCATGCCGCGCTGCATGACGCCCTTCTCATTAAAGAAATAATGCTTATCCTCTATGACCTGCCAACCGGTGAGCATCCGTCCGTCATCCGTTGCCAGATAGTAGCGGTTCTCGATGTCTCCTAACCAGCCAAACTGTCTTGCGCCTTCACCCGGAGCAAAATAATACATATTTTCGCCCAGCTTCTGCCAGCCGGTAAGCATAACTCCTTCCGGACTGAACAGATAATTCTTGTTCTCGATATTCAGGGTTCCGGTAGCCATATGCCCGTCTTCCAGGGTCAGATAGTGACGGCCTGCCGCATCATCCATCCAGCCGGTAAGCATACGGTTGCCGTTGGCAGGATCAAAGTAAAATACCTGCTCACCGATGGTGACCCAGCCTCCGGTGATCCGTCCGTCTTCCACAAAGTAGTAGATCCCGTCACCCACCTGATTTTTACCAACCAGCGCATGCCCGTCTTCTGCCAGATAGTAGGTGCCGGATTCATCTTCAAACCAGCCGGTATTCATATGGAAGGCCGTATCCATGTGATAACGGGCACCATTGTACTCTACCCATCCCATCTGGGTCCGATAGTTACGATAAAAATAAGTAAATCCGCCTCTGCTGGTAAAGCCTTCGGGGATGATGATATTAAAATAATCCTTGTTCATCCAGTCAATATCCACTGCTCCACTGATACCGGCAACGGAACCGGTACAGGATGCCTGCCAGATGGCGGCTCCCGGAATATCACACTGGGAAGCATACTGTGCGATCCAGTAATCGTAACGAAGATCCGCGGTCATATGCTTCTGGAAGAAATACTTGCCGGTATAGATCATGGGATAATAACCGGCTCCGTACATGACATCGCAAAAAGCATTACACATAGCCGTAATGGTATTGGCATCAATATTTTTCTGAAGCTTATCCTCAATATCATAAACCACCGGGAATGTAATGGTATAAGGTGCGATCCACTGCAGCATCAGATTGGCTTCGTTAACAGCTCCCTGCACACTGGTAGCATAGGAATAAATGTAGGCACCGGTTCTGAGGCCGGCAGCCTGTGCCCCTGCCAGGTTGGCTGCAAAGCAGGGATCTACGCCGCTTTTTACACTTCCCGCTTTTATAAATACATAGGAAACTCCCGATGACGGAACAGCACCCCAGTTGATCCCTCCCTGGAATTTACTTACATCAATTCCAAGTACCGCCGCCTGTGTGGACATGGAAGATGTAAGAAAAACGGTCAGTGCCAGGGCACCTGCGATCACCGATCGGGTGATGCGTCCAATGATCCGGTTAAATTTCATACGTTATTTCTCCTTGTTATATAAAGATAGTTCTAGTTTACACAATCGAAACTCATAAGTCAAAGCCAGTTGTACAAAAAAAGCCGATTTCTTAATCAGAAACCAGCTTTTCATGATTATTAAATTTAAATATAACTTTTCAAGATCGGTTTACGAATTTTTCTCCAGCATTTCATCCATGGTACGCCATGCCAGTACTGCGCACTTTACACGCGCCGGCATATGAGAGATATCCCGAAGGGCAGCTCCCTCATCCAGTTCCTCGATCTCTTCTTCGGTAGCCTGGCCTTTGATCATTCGCATGAAAATGTCCGCCAGTCTCCGGGCTTCCTCTACCTTCTGACCAACGATCAGATCCAGCATGATATCCGCAGAAGCCTGTGATACGGCACAACCGTCTCCGTTAAAAGAACCGTCGGTGATCACACCGTCTTCCACTTTCAGCTGAAGGACGATATCATCGCCACAGCTGGGATTAATTCCTTCGTGCACACAGGTGGCTCCTACCAGGTCTTCCTTGTGACCGGGATGAATATTGTGATCTGTTAAGATTTCGTTATAGTATGATTTGATCTCCATGTTCCGTTTCCTTCTAATATCCCATCTTTTTACGCATGGTGGATAAGGATGCGATCAGCCGATCGATATCCTCTTCCGTATTATAATACGCCATACTTACCCGGGCTGTCGAGCGTACACCTAAATAAGCCAGTAAAGGCTGGGCACAATGGTGTCCCGCACGGATCGCCACATGGTCTTCATCCAGGATAGAAGCAATATCATGGGGATGTACTCCGTCCAGTGCAAAACTGATGATACCGTAATGTTCTTCCGCCTTTGCGCTGCCCTGGATCTGGATACCGGGAATCCGGACCATCTGTTCAAAAGCATATTTCGTCAGTTCCATCTCCCGCTTTTCAATGGTATCCTGACCGATCTCCTTTATAAAACGGATTGCAGCCGCCAGTGCATAAGCACCGCCGCCGTTTACCGTACCTGCTTCAAATTTGTGAGGAAGTTCCGCATACGTAGCACCGCAACGGGTCACTACTTCGATCATCTCTCCTCCCGTAAGGAACGGAGGCATTTCTTCCAGAAGTTCTTCTTTTCCGTACAGCACGCCAATTCCCATGGGTGCATACATCTTATGACCGGAAAAGGCCATGAAATCCGCATCCAGCTTTCGAACATCCACCGGGATATGAGGTGCACTCTGTGCTGCGTCTACCAGCACCACGCCGCCAACCTTATGTACTTCGCGGATCAGTGCTTCTACCGGATTCTTACGACCCAGAACATTGGAGATATGGGTCATGGCTGCCAGTTTGGTATGCTCATTGACAGCGGAACAGACCATCTCTTCCGAGATCAGCCCGTCTTTATCGCACTCCAAAAATACCAGAGTCGCTCCGGTCTGCTTTGCCACCATCTGCCAGGGGAGCATATTGCTGTGATGCTCTTCCACGGTGATAAGGATCTCATCTCCTTCTTTCAGATTGGCAAGGCCATAGGTATAAGCCACCAGATTAATGCTTTCCGTTGCATTTCTGGTAAACACGATCTCCCGTGCACTGGCCGCATGAATAAAGTTACGCACCACTTCCCGGGACTCTTCGTATTTTTCCGTTGCCTTAACCCCCAGCGCGTATAAACCACGCAAGGGGTTGGCATTGTATTTCTCGTAGAATTCTCGCTCTGCTTCCATCACGGGAACAGGACGCTGGGTGGTTGCCGCATTGTCCAGATAGGCGATATCCAGTTCTGTTAACAGGGGAAAATCCTTTTTATAATTCTGCATCCTCAGTTGTACCTCTGACAAACTCATCTACGAGCTTTCTGATCTCACCGTTGGGGATCATCTGGCTCACTGCCTCTAATTTGGAAGCAGCAACCATCACCTTGGCGGTCTCGGGATCGATCCCTCTGGATCCCAGATAGAACAATGTATCCTGATCCAGTTCTCCGATGGTCGCACCATGGTTTCCTTCCACGTCCTCTTCATTGCAAAGGATCAAAGGAATGGTGTGATTGATCACATCTTCTCCCAGCATCAGCACTTCTTCTTTTTCATTGCCCTTGGCTTCCGCACATCCACAGATAAAATCAATGGTTCCGCGGAAAACTTTCTCTGCCTTGTCCCAAAGGACACCGTTTACGTTCATCTCACAGGTGGTCTTACGGCCTCTGTGTCTTGCCACGTAATTCATATCATATTTCTGTGCATGACGGGCGGAGTAGCCGATCTCTGCGGTAAAATCACTGCGTTTTCCCACGAGATCCACTTCCGCTGCTGCATATAACTTACCGGAACCCAGTTCCAGTCTGGTTACACGGATTGCTCCGTCTTCTTCACAATGTCCGCCGATATCGCTGACATACACGCTCTCTTCACTGAGAAGCTGCAGCATATGCAGTTCTACCTTAGCGCCTTCTTCCGTATAGATCCGGGTCTGAAGCGCTCCCAGGGAGCCATTCAGTTCTTTTTCGGACGTATCGCTGATATCCAGCCCCTTCGTCTTTGCGATAACGACAACCTTTAAGGTACTGTCCTTCTCCGCATAGAGGTACAGGCGATCTCCGTAAGCTCCTGTTTTATCGTAATCATAATGAAGTACCACAGGCGCTTTGGTTTCGGTTCCTGCCTTCTGTATCAGCAGATCTGCCTGTGATCCGGTGATAAAATCACCTTCCATGCCGGCACCGGTTTTGATGTTTCTCCAAAATGCCGGGCTCTCTTTGCCCTCTCCCTGCTCTGTTACAAGAGAAAGCTTCTTATAGGTAACATGTTCATCCTTGTTATCAATGGAAGGTCCCAGTTCCTTTACATCTGCCGGGACACTCAGTCTGGCATCATTGATCTTCAGCCAGTACCAGGTCTTACTGGGAAGCGCGTTGACAACAAGTTCCTTGGTATTTGCCATTAGCCGATACTTCCTTTCATCTCCAGGCGGATCAGATTGTTCATCTCAACCGCATACTCCAGAGGCAGCTCCTTGGATACATTGTCCGCAAAACCACTGACGATCATTGCTCTTGCATCCTCTTCGCTGATGCCTCGACTCATTAAATAGAAGACTGCGTCATCACTTACCTTACCGATCTTCGCTTCATGTCCTACATCTGCGTCCTTGGTACGGATATCCATGGCCGGAATGGTATCGGAGCGGGAAATGGAATCCAGCATCAGAGACTGGCAGGAAACCGCATTCTTACTCTTCTTTGCATTCTTACCGATCACCACCGAGCTGCGGAAAGTACTGATACCGCCGTCTTTGGAAATGGACTTGGTATTGATATAGGAAGAAGTACGGGCACCGGTATGTACCACCTTGGCACCGGTATCCAGGTTCTGTCCCTTGCCGGCGAAGGTAATGCCGGTAAATTCCATATGGGAATCGTTTCCCTGCAGGATGGTCATGGGATACAGATAGGACACATGAGAACCAAAGGATCCGGACACCCATTCCATGGTTCCGCCTTCCTCAACGATGGCTCTCTTGGTATTTAAGTTGTACATATTCTTAGACCAGTTCTCAATGGTGGAATAGCGAAGCTTTGCATTCTTACCTACAAACAGCTCCACCGCACCCGCGTGAAGGTTGGCCACATTGTACTTAGGTGCGGAGCAGCCTTCGATGAAATGAAGGTCTGCGCCCTCATCCACAATGATAAGGGTATGCTCAAACTGTCCTGCACCGGGTGCATTCAAGCGGAAATAAGACTGTAACGGGATCTCCACTTTTACACCGGGCGGAACATATACAAAGGATCCGCCGGACCATACGGCTCCGTGAAGGGCCGCAAACTTATGATCCTGGGGAGGGATCAGCTTCATGAAATGCTCCCGGATCATATCCGCATAAGGACCGTACATGGCACTTTCCAGATCGGAATAAATAACGCCCTGGGCTGCCACTTCTTCTTTTACATTATGATAAACCAGCTCCGAATCAAACTGGGCTCCAACACCCGCCAGTGATTCACGCTCTGCCTGGGGGATTCCCAGACGTTCAAAGGTATCCTTGATATCATCCGGCACATCGGACCACTTGGCACTCATCTTCGTATTGGGACGAATATAAGTTACGATATGATCCATGTCCAGCCCATCGATGGAAGGTCCCCAATCCGGTACGGAAATGGAGTGATATACTTCCAGACTCTTTAAACGGAAATCACGCATCCATTCCGGATCGTTCTTCTCCTCAGAGATCTTCCTTACGATCTCAGGCGTCAGGCCTTCTCCTACGGAATACTCATCCAGATTTTCGTTCTTTATATCGTATATGGAACGGTCAATATCATCGACCTGTGATTTTTCTCTCATAAGCCATCCGTCCCTTCTATGCTAAATATTTCTCGTATCCGCCCTGATTGATCTCAGCAACCAGAGAACCGTCACCGGCAGCGACCATACGGCCATCCACCATGATATGGGTCTGATCCACATCCAGAGAATCCAGAATACGGGTACTATGCGTAATGATCAAAAGAGATCCGCCTCTTTCCTTCTGGAACTTCTCGATTCCTTTTGCAACCAGACGGACCGCATCTACATCCAGACCGGAATCGGTCTCATCCAGGATTGCCAGATCCGGGCGCATCATCATAAGCTGAAGGATCTCAGCCTTTTTCTTCTCGCCACCGGAAAAACCGGTATTCAGACTTCTCTTGGCATATTCCTCATCCATCTGAAGGATATCCAATGCTTCCTTTAACTGCTTGCGAAACTCCATCAGCTTCATACGCTTGCCGCTTTTCTGTTCCATCGCGGTACGGATAAAACTTTCCATGGTAAGACCGGGAACCTCCAACGGTTCCTGGAAAGAAAGAAACATACCGGCCTTGGCACGCTTATCAGCGCCTTCCTGCGTCATATCCTCTCCCTTAAACAGGATCTTACCTTCCGTAAGCTCATACTTAGGGCTCCCCATCAATACATTACCAAGTGTAGATTTTCCGGCACCATTGGGTCCCATCAGTACATGGGTCTCCCCCTTGCCGATGGTAATATCTACATTATGAAGGATCTCTTTGTCCTCCACTCTGGCCGAAAGATTGGTGGCCTGTAACAATACTTCACTCATATTAATCCTTTCATGCTGCCAAAGCAGCCTGCTAAACCGTAAAGTGATCGTGTTCCTTCCCAGATAATTGCGCAGAAAGACACTTCTATATTGTGCCAAAAAATATAGAATTTCTCAATAGGCATTCCTGTTTGTATGTCATTTTATAACGAAAATCTATATTCCCCACTAATTAACTAGGGATTCTTATATATAATAGGAGCATTCTTTTTCAGAATCAAGATATATCCCGTATACTTTATAAAAATTTAACTATGTAAATCAATTTTGCAATTGTTTATCCGGTTGACCAATGCTATCCTTTAGGTATAAACAATGAAAAGGAAGGGAATTTGCTTATGAAACTACCCTCGGATCTACGCGACAAAAAATGGGTTCCCTACACCATCGCCACCTGTTCGGCCGTTGTTTTATACATGCTGATCAGTCACCTGCCGGTGATCTGGGATGGCCTTGGAACACTGTTTCGCTTCGTATCTCCGGTTTTCTACGGTCTGATCATTGCTTATGTCTTAAATCCGGCCGTACGTTTTTTCCAGACGAAAGTATTCCATAAAGTAAAAAGAGAAAAGTTGCAGCAAAGCCTCTCGGTCTTCTTTGGACTCGTCTCCATTTTGATCGTGATCATCCTTCTGTTTGCCGCAGTGATCCCTCAGCTGATCTCCTCCATCGTCGGTTTCATCGACAATATGGATGTGTATGCGGCCGGACTCCAGTCCTTGCTGGCAGGATTAAATGACAGTGCCTCCGCACTGAACCTGAATATCAGTAAGATCACAGAGATCGGTGATAATCTGGTCAATTCCGTAACGCAGACCTTACAGAACAATACCGATCAGATCGTGGATGCCTCTCTTTCCATCGGAAATGGCTTCGTAACCTTTATCCTTGGTTTGATCCTGGCCATTTATTTCCTGGGCGACAAAGAACGGCTCCTTTCTTCCTGCGTGAAATTATTCCATCTGATCATTCCGGAGAAGCGATTTGCAGAAGTAAGCAACTTCTGGTCCCGTTGTAACAGCATTATGCTCCGCTATATCCTGGGCGATCTGCTGGAAGGTTTTATTGTCGGATTCATCAACTTCCTGTTTATGTGTATTGCAGGACTTCCATACAAGCTACTGATCTCCGTTTGTGTCGGAGTCACCAACCTGGCTCCTACCTTCGGGCCTATTGTAGGATTCCTCATCGGGGGATTTGTCCTTCTGTTCGTTAATCCCTGGTATGCACTGATCTTCCTGATCTTTACCGTGATCCTGCAAACCGTTGACGGTTATATCATCAAACCCAAACTTTTTGGTAATACCTTAGGTGTTTCCAGTGTATGGATCCTGGTATGTATCATCGTAGGAAGCCGTATGTTTGGTATCGTCGGCCTGCTCCTGGCGATCCCCTTTGCCGCTATCTTCGCATATGCCTGGGACAATTCCCTGTATGTGAAATTAATGGAGCGAAAGAATCAGCGGGAAGCCTCTGCAAACAACAATAATACCGAAATCTAACATCCGCTGCCGGAAAAGATAAAGTTCAAAACGAAAGATCAACCTAAGAAGATATAAAATAATCCCGGATCACATTTTTTCGTGATCCGGGATTTGCTTTTTTCCTATTTATCGATCTGGAAATTATGCATTCATCTGAGCTGCAACTTCTTCTGCGAAGTTCTCGTTCTTCTTCTCCAGGCCTTCACCGGTCTCGAAACGAACGAAACGAGCGATCTTCAGATCAGCTGCAACCGTCTTTAAGTAAGCTTCAACGGTCTGCTTTCCGTCTTCTGCCTTAACATATGTCTGATCCAGGAGGCAGATCTCCTTTAACTGCTTGGAGATACGTCCTTCTACCAGACCTAAGAAGATCTTATCACCAAGGTGAGTAGCTTTGCCTTCCATAGCAAACTCAGCAAGCTTTGCAGCAGCTTCCTTGGAAAGGAAGTTGAAGAGGAACTTGTTGTTCTTCTCCTGCTCATACTTCTCTACATCCTCATCACTCCATGCCTTCTCGCTTAAAGCTCTCTCGAAAAGCTTCTGAAGAATCGGCTTGGGCAGAGATGCAGGATCGTTCAGAGCACTGTCAATGGTGATCTCACGGATCTTAGCCAGCTCAGCATCAGAGATATCACTTCTGCTGATATAAGAAGGATTCATAGCTGCAACCTGCATTGCAATATTGGTCATAGCTTCCTTAACAGCATCGGTTACATTTGCAGTCTCAGCTTCTACCAGAACACCGATTCTACCGCCACCGTGTACATAGGAAACAACACAACCATTCTTAGCTTCTACTTTCTCAAAACGACGGATGCTCAGCTTTTCACCGATCACAGCGATCTGCTCAACCAGAGCTTCCTGTACAGTCTTGGAACCATCCAGGATCCAGCTCTCAGCCATAAATGCATCCATGTCTGTATTGCTTGTATTCAGAGCCTGCTTAGCAACTCCTTCTACAAATGCCTGGAACTTCTCGTTCTTAGCAACGAAATCTGTCTCGGAGTTAACTTCTACAACTGCTGCACACTGATCGTTCTCCTGAGCGATACGGCAGATACCTTCAGCAGCGATTCTTCCTGCCTTCTTCTCAGCCTTGGCCTGTCCATTCTTGCGAAGGAACTCCATAGCTGCATCCATATCTCCATCTGTCTCAGCCAGAGCCTTCTTGCAATCCATCATGCCTGCGCCGGACAGTTCTCTTAAATCTTTTACCATTTTAGCTGTAACCATAATAAATCTCCTCTCAGATTAAACTGTGAATCAAAAATCAGTTCTCGGAAGCTACTTCTTCGATATCGGTAGCTTCGCCTTCAGCAACCTGCTCAGCTGCGTCAGCGGTCTCACCCTGGCGTGCTTCGATAACGGCATCAGCCATCTTGCCAACGATCAGCTTTACAGCTCTGATGGCATCATCATTACCGGGGATGATGTAATCTAATTCTTCAGGATCACAGTTGGTATCGCCGATACCGATCAGGGTAATACCCAGTCTGTGAGCTTCCTGTACACAAATTCTTTCCTTCTTGGGATCTACTACAAAGATACAATCAGGAATACGACCCATGGTCTTGATACCACCGATGTTCTTCTCAAGTTTCTCCTGCTCCTTCTTCAGCTGAGCAACTTCCTTCTTGGGCAGAACTTCGAATGTGCCGTCTTCTTCCATCTTGTTGATCGCATTCAGACGATCGATTCTGGATTCGATGGTCTTGAAGTTGGTAAGCATACCACCAAGCCATCTCTCATTTACATAGTACATACCGCAGCGCTCAGCCTCGCTCTTTACAGAGTCCTGTGCCTGCTTCTTGGTTCCTACAAAAAGAACTGTACCGCCGTTTGCAGCGATTTCCTTTACTGCATTGTAGGCTTCATCTACCTTGCCAACTGACTTCTGAAGATCGATAATGTGGATACCGTTTCTCTCAGTGTAGATGTAGGGAGCCATCTTAGGGTTCCATCTTCTTGTCTGATGTCCGAAGTGTACACCTGCTTCAAGCAGCTGCTTCATTGAAATTACGCCCATTTTGTTTTTCCTCCATTTAGGTTAAAATATTTTTTCTTCCATACTGCTATGACCGCCAGACCTTTTCACATTCTGCAAGACGTATACAAAATGCTGCCGGATTCCTTTTTTTTCAAGCTTTCCGGCATTAAGCACCTTAGCGGGAACACAATATGTGCTTACTCACGCCGAACTAATATAACATAAAACTTCTGTAAATGCAAGCAAAATCTTATTATTATAATAAAAAAACTGCCCTCTATGGTATACTGTCCGAAACAACCGGCATGCATTATACCGATGAAGGACGGATATACCATAAAGGGCAGTCATTAGTTTTCATTTATTGATCAGTTTTTATCAGCCAGATAGTCCGAAAGATACTCATTTGTTATTCTGATGAAGGTTCCCTTCATGCCTGATGAATGGGAATAGATCAGGCCGGCACTTTCGAATTTTCTAAGTGCATTAACGATGATCGATCTTGTGATGCCGATCTGGTCTGCAACACGGCTTGCAACCACGATTCCCTCATTGCCTTCAAGATTGTTTATGATATGCTTGATTGCAAGAAGCTCGGATGATGACATGGAATTAACAGCAAGTTCAACATTTGCCTTCTTGGTGTTTTCAAGATCAACCTCTTCTTTCTCGGAACGCATAGTTTCAAGACCAATGACTGCTGCGCCATATTCGGTGAGAATGATGTCGTCAATTGAATATGACTCGCCCTGTCTGTATACAAAAAGATGTCCGAGTCTCTTTCCGGAAATCAAAATCGGGGATACGATTGCGGTATAGCCCTTTACTTCGGCAGAAGCAAAACCAAGAGTCTCAAGATTTACATTTTCCTTGGTTGAAAGGATGTTGGTCATTCTTTCATTCAGATGTGTATCAATAAAAGAACCAATCTTATCATCAATCAAATGCTCAATTTTCCTGGTCGAATTTGTACTGAAAAGTCCGAGTATCTTACCCTTACGGCTGATAACGAGAATGCAGGAATCAAGATCTTCGCTGAGAATCTTGCAAAGATCGTTGAA
>JAIKYN010000008.1 GCA_024683155.1 Lachnospiraceae bacterium
ATTGGCGAAATAGTTGAATTTTCCATTGGTGGTAAAGTTAGTCTGCAGGTACAGCACATGGAAGCGGGAATTCGTGGCATAGAAAAAGATTGCCAGCACGTCCAATAGCAGCATCCCGGCCTTGATCCAGCCATCCACCTGTGCCTGCCGGTACTCCGTGACTGCCAAAAGGGCAAAATACGGTACCAGACACTCCGTTGCAAAGATAACCAGCCCCCAACGGTAATTCGGCACCGAATTCATCTCACGCAGCTGGAAGATATAGGCCACATTACCGATCAGCGCCACGATCTGTGCCAGCATGGTATAAACGCGGGCCATCCCGCTTCTCATGGTCATAATGGTAAACAGACCGATGATCCCGATGATCACCCCTGCATACTCTGTAAATTTAAATAATTCAAATAATCGCATCATATGATAGGACCTGCTTGGAAATCTCCATAAAAAATAGGAGCAACCCGCAAACAATCGCAGCCTGCTCCTATTCAGTATAAATCTAGTCTTCCGTCCAGGCAAGGGCGCATTTCACCGCTTTCTTCCAGCCCTTCACCAGTTTTTCCTTCTCATCCGCCTCCATGGTAGGCTCGAATTTACGACCCAGCTGCCAGTTGGCACGGATCTCGTCCTTATCCTTCCAGTAGCCCGTTGCAAGACCTGCCAGATACGCAGCTCCCAGCGCGGTCGTCTCGATACACTTGGGACGATGCACCACCGTTCCCACGATATCTGCCTGGAATTTCATCAGGAAGTTATTAGCGGAAGCACCGCCGTCTACCTTGAGATTACTTAAGGTCACTCCGGCGTCCTCTTCCATAGCCCGGATTACATCGTTACTTTGATATGCGATGGATTCCAGGGTGGCGCGGATAAAGTGTTCTTTCTTGCAACCTCTGGTAATGCCCACCACCGTTCCTCTCGCATAAGGATTCCAGTATGGAGCACCTAAGCCCGTAAAGGCCGGTACGATATATACGCCGTTGGTATCAAAGACTTCATCCGCATATTCTTCCGACTGGGATGCGGTCTTTACCATCCGCATGCTGTCACGTAGCCACTGAATGGAAGCTCCTGCCACAAATACAGAGCCTTCCAGTGCATATTCCGTTTCGCCTGCACTGGCGGCGATGGTGGTGATCAGTCCGTTCTTGGATTCGATGGGCTCATGTCCTGTGTTCATCAGCAGGAAACACCCTGTTCCGTAGGTGTTCTTCACATCGCCCTTATCAAAGCAGCACTGGCCGAATAAAGCTGCCTGCTGATCCCCGGCTGCGCCGGAAATGGGGATCTCTCCTCCTAAGATCGTAGGATCTGTGTAACCATATACACAGCTGCTGGGTTTTACCTCCGGCAGCATACATTTAGGAATATCAAAATACTGGAGGATCTCCTCATCCCACTGCAGTTTATGGATATCAAACAGCATGGTACGGGACGCATTGGTATAATCCGTTACATGGACCTTGCCCTTGGTGAGATTCCAGATCAGCCAGGTATCTACGGTACCGAATAATACTTCTCCTGCCTGGGCTTTCTGTCTGGCGCCCTCTACATGGTCCAGGATCCAGGCGATCTTACTGCCGGAGAAATACGCATCCGGAACCAGACCCGTCTTTTTACGGATATCTTCCGCTATGGGCTTTGCCTTCAGCTCATCGATCATTTCCGCCGTCCGGCGACACTGCCAGACGATGGCATTATAGATCGGCTCTCCCGTATTTTTATCCCATAAAATGGTGGTCTCTCTTTGGTTGGTAATACCAATTCCCGCAATATCTTCCGCATGGGCTCCCACCTGTGCCATGGCTTCGATGGCAACCGCCAGCTGAGAGGACCAGATCTCCATGGGCCGGTGCTCTACCCAGCCGGGCTGAGGATAATACTGATCAAACTCCTTCTGCGCCATGGAGCAGATGCTGCCCTTGTGGTCAAACAGTATGCAGCGGGACGATGTGGTCCCCTGATCCAGTGCAAGTACATACTTAGCCATTGTAACCCTCCTGATTTATCTTTTTTCCCTATATACCTTCTTGAATAATCTTTCTTCCAATGACTCTTCCCGATCATTGTCCGTTCTCCGGAAACATGATCGGATCAGTCTCAAAGGATGTTCTTGGTGGCGATCACGTCCACCCCTGTATCCGCCACATTGCTCAGGACCACATCCCCCATGTGGACCGGCGCCGTCAGCGATACGTTCTTTAATGCCAGAATACAGTCTTCGATCTTCCCCTTGGGAATATCGGACTTTGTCTTTACGGATACCGCAGGAAGAGAACCTCCCGTTACACGCACCGTACTGGTAACGATCCGTCGAGGATCCGTTACTTCCTTTTTGGCATACTCTGCACCTCTGGGACAGGTATTGCCCGTTACGGTAATGTCCTCTCCGTTCATGGTTACTGTAAGGGCACATCCCAAAGGACAACCGATACAAGTCAATTCTCTCGTCTCCATTATAGCCTCTTTTCTTTATGCTGTGGGCTGTTCCACGCGAATTGTTATGTTGGTAAGGTTCTCGGTTTCCTGTAGCTTGTTCTTTAACAGGATCACCTGCTCCATCTCTCCGGGAGCCATTACCTTCTTATGCAGCTTCTGTATACAGGTATCGTTAAAATATACCGCCAGATCACAGTTCTGATACACATTTCCCACGCGGAAACGGACCACCTGTTTATCCGTCATGCGATCCACATGCAGGGTGGAAGGAACGGTGTAACGCACGCCGCCTTCGCCTTTAATGGTCACTTCCTGACTTCCTTCTCCCTCCAGTTCGCCCTTCAGGTATGCAGCTGCTCTTCCGCCTGCCGCCGTTGCTTCCTCGGATACATAGTCCACCAGGTCGTGTACATGGAGCACATTTCCGCAGGCAAAGACACCTTCGATGTTGGTTTCAAAGCTTTCATTTACCACAGGTCCGGAAGTAACAGGACTTAAGGTAACCCCTGCCATGCCGGAAAGCTCATTTTCGGGAATCAGCCCGCAGGATAATAACAAGGTATCACAGGGAATCTCTTCTTCCGTTCCCGGAATGGGCTTGCGATCCGGTCCGACTTTGGCCAGCGTCACGCTTTCCACACGCTCTTTTCCCTTAATATCGATCACCGTGGTGCTCAGCTTTAAAGGAATACCGAAATCATCCAGACACTGAACGATGTTACGCTTAAGGCCTCCGGAGTATGGCATCAGCTCTGCAACCACCTTTACCTTGGCACCCTCTAAGGTCATACGGCGTGCCATGATGAGACCGATATCACCGGAACCTAAGATCACCACTTCTCTCCCCGGCATGCGGCCTTCCATGTTGACAAACCGCTGGGCCGTTCCTGCAGAATATATTCCTGCGGGACGGTATCCCGGAATGTTCAGGGCACCTCTGGGACGCTCTCTGCAGCCCATGGCCAGGATCACTGCCCTTGCCTCAATATTCATCAGGCCATCCTCTTTGTTCATGGCCGTTACGATCTTTGTTTTTCCACCCGCTGTGGCGGAAATGTCCACCACCATGGTGTTTAACAGGTAAGGAATTTCTGCCTCCTGTACCTGCGCAATAAAGCGGCCTGCATATTCCGGTCCGGTCAGTTCTTCCTTAAAGGTATGAAGACCGAATCCGTTGTGAATGCACTGGTTTAAGATACCGCCCAGTTCTCTGTCTCTCTCTAAGATCAGGATGTCCTGTACCCCCGCTTTTCTTGCAGCCACCGCTGCTGCCAACCCGGCAGGACCGCCACCTATGATCACCAAATCCGTTGTTCTGTTCATAATGACTCCTTTCCTGCTACATCTTCCTTGTTGATACCGGTCAGTAATTTGGAAGCGCCGCCTCGCTTGGTGATCTCGGACAGATCTACCTGCCACTCTCTGGCCAG
>JAIKYN010000025.1 GCA_024683155.1 Lachnospiraceae bacterium
CCCAGGGATAAGAAGACTTCATCTTCTCCCAGTGCTCCCTTTTGTTTCTCCCGGATCCGCTCCGCGATCAGACTCTCATCGTACAGGTCGTAGCTGTTACCGTCCACCACGATGGGATTCTTATCCAGATATTCATACAGGTTGTCCGGATGGTATTCCGCGGAAACCTTCATCTTGGAATTGATCTCTTCAATGAGATCCCGCTGCTTCTTGTAGGGATCTCCCGGGCTGTCCTTATCATCGAAATAAAGGCCCATGGTACGAAGCACCATTACCCGGTCTTCGTCGTTGACTTTCTCCATGTACTTGATCAGGGCATGGTAGGCAGGCAGTGCATCGATCCAGTTCTGTACCTGATCCGTACGCTGTGCGGCAGACAGCTCCAGCGTCTCTACGATCTCCGGCTTTGCAGCCTTCATGGCGATACGCATCTGGATCTGCGCCTTGGCAGTCGCCGTAAGTCCCGTCACACCGGTAGTAAAGGTCTGACTGGAGAACAGGAACTTGATACCCATGGCACGTCCTTTGGCTAACAGGTTCTGGAGCTTTAACCGATACTCCTGGGACTCGTTGATGGCCTGGGACATAATGGAGAACTCATCCAGTATAACGAAGATGACCGGCATGAAGAACTGATCGGAAGGCACTTTTTCCACCTTCTTAAGCTCTTTATGCTTCATGAAGAACCGCTGGCGCTCCATAAGCTTCTCGGTAAGCCGGTCGATCAGGTCATAGATCAGCTCCTGGGATTCATCCAGCAGGATGTACTTTACGTGGGGCGGCATGGGATGGATATACTGGGCAAATTCTGCCATCTTAAAGTCTGCCAGCCACAGTTCCACATCATCGGGATGGTAATTCTTAATGATGCCGGTGATCAGCGAATGGATAAACGTGGATTTACCGGATCCGGAAGCACCCATTAAGAAGGATGCGAAGTTCTCATTTTCAAAGACAATGCTGTGCAGCTTATCCTTGGCATCCACACCATAGGGAAGATCCAGGAGCTTGCGTCCTCTGGAGTAGGTCATACCACCGTCTAACAGGCCTCTTGCCGCATAGTCCGTAACCTTCTTTCCCTTGCCGCGGTTGTGGCTTGCAACTTCCTTGCAATAGCTCTCTCCCAGCTGGAAATTAAAGGGATACCAGGCAAAGTGCTCTTCCTTTTCCCCTCCCACCCGCAGGGTGGTTTCTTTCATGGTCATGGAAATGTGGATCACATTTTCCCCGATATAATCGGATAAACCGAACTCTTCCTTGTCTTTGCCGGTGGATACGTTCACGGCGATAAAGGACAGCCCGTAACGCTCATAGTTACTGAATATCTTCCGCACATACTCTGCGTTTTGTCCCTTAAACTGCCCCGGCCATCCAAGAAGCACCACAAGGGTACGGCAAAGCCGCTTTTCCTCCGGCATGGCCTTGTTATATTCCACAACGGTATCGTAAGATTCCAGTGTCTCATCCAGGTCGGTAAAGGAGGATACCAGACTCTCCAGGGCCTGGGTCACCTGCTCTTCATTGCGGGGCACAGGCTCCAGTACATTGGTGCCTTCCAGTCCCTTCAGGCCTCCCACCAGTGCGGAATTGCTACGGACCGCATCGATCACCAGTACCTTCCGGCTTCCTGCCACGGATTTATCGATCATGTTAAAGATCAGGTTGCGGACACCTGCGTCCATTTCATTCATCTTCTTACGCGCCGGTACGCAGGATATGGTCATGGCAAATTCTTCATCTGCCGGAATGCTCTTCATGGGAAGATAGACTTCGCTATTTTTCTCATCATAGAAGCGTCCCATCTTTGCCTTAAGACAGGCGCGCTGTTCCGGGATCACATCCACCAGATGAGCGCAGCTTCCGGGGATCCAGTAACCGTAGCCCGTCTCCATATCCGCATAACTCTCCGGAGCGGAGACATACATACAAGCTTCGTTGGAGCGCTTTACCTGTTCGGCAAAGGTCTCCACCACATCGCTCTCCAGATAGGCCCGGATCTGCTCCTGTACCCCTTCGATCTTCAGGTTCAGGGCCTTGATCTGTTCCGGTGCACCGATGCTATAGTCTTCCTCCAGCTGGGCGATCCGCTGATGGAACTCTTCCTTCTTCTTATCCAAAAAGACCATATCGCAGCTGCCCACCAGATAGACCTTCTGGGCATACACGTCATCTTCTGCCATGGGATCGATGAGCATCGCCCAGGAACGCAACCGGTTCAGATTCACACGGTAGCCTTCCGGTGCTTCGATACTGGGCAGATTACGGCTGATCATGTGCGCTTCCGCGATCTGCATGAAGCCCTGGATCTTCTCCTTGTAGAGGTCGATCTTCTCCAGCTGTTCCTTGAGATTCTGGATCCGTAGCGGGATCTCTTCATCCCGGTGCGCGGTCAGTCCCTGGATTTCCTGCTCGTAATCCCTGATCTGGCTGTTCAGCTGAGCGATCCGTTCTGCGATTTGGTTGTAACTTTCAATAAAGTTCTGCATGCTAACTTATTTCTCCCGAACGTTTCTTAGATAGGTGGGAACAATACAAACGGTGAATGCTGTACCAGAGCGGAATCCTTGATCAGCGGATATTTCTCCCGGAACATCTTGAATCCTTCTCCGTATACATCTCCGCTACTTTCCATGATCAGCTCCTGATCTCTTGCATAAGAGATCTCTCCGATGAGGTACAGGTACTGGATCGAAGCCCAGACCGCCATTCCTTCATACACAAGATCCCTCTCAATGGGTTTCCGATATAACTTGCGGATATCCTTCGTCTTCCAGTTCTTATACTGCCAGATATGGGTCAGTTCGTGAGCAACCGTTAAAATAGTCGCCAGTCTGGGGCTTCCGTTTTCCACATAAACAGAGAATCTGCCGCTCTCTTTCTTGGCAAAGCCAAGCACCCGGTTGGCATATTCGGTGGAAGGCTTATAGATGCTGCCGGCGTGCTTTGCGATCACATTGGCATCTGCCGTAACAACGCTTAATTCCCCGTTAAAGTTAATGCCATAGAAGCTTTGCATCAGGCTCAGGCACTGCTTGAAGATATCCCGGAATTCCTCCACGGTATTGACCGCGCTGTTAGCACAGTCGTTACAACGGATCCGTCCGTCTGTCAGACGCTCGTAGCTTACCGCATTCACCGGCTTACCGCAGAAATCGCAGTGATTTACCGCAGATAGATCCAGCAGGGACTCTTCCATGGGATTACGGGTTCTTGCTTTACGATAGGCATTCTGACTGAAGCCGCGGACGGTGAGGTACTTCATAACCTCCTGCAGCTGCAGACGACGGTCGATCTGGTTAAATCCAAACTTCAAGTAGCATTCTTCCTGATAACGGGACTTCTGCGGCGATACGATGCCGCGTTCTACGAAGCATTCCTCCAGGAAATCATTATCTTCATCGGTTCCGGTCTCATCAAAGATATCGGTTCCGTCAATGGATGCGATCTCGGGATTCTCCTTCCGCTCCAGCAGATCCTGCTGGGTGGGCACGTAGGTTTTCGCAGGTGTTTTTGCTTCTGCTTTTGCAGCTGCCACTGCGGTAGGAACCACATTGGTAAAGGCTGTATCCTGTGCATCTGCTTCTTCCGCTTTCTGCTCTGCCTTGGTGGTATCGTCTTCGATCACGAAGGACGCATCCCTCTCTTCAGCCTTGGGAGCGTCGGTAGCGTCAGTGCTTACGGTCGATGCATCGGTGTTTGTACCGGTTGCTTCTGTGCTTGCTGCATTGGAAGCAACTACATTCTCCGGGATCTCCACCTCTTCCTTCTTCACACCGAAGATCAAGCCGATGCGCTTTAACAGATCCCGTACGCGGGATCGTCTCTTATAATCCATCTGCGGGAATTCGGGGGTAACGACGGGGGCATCCTTGGATGCAGGCTCCCGCATTTTCTCCATATGCCACATGAGATAATCGGTGATGATCTCCATGAACTTGATGAGATTCTTCTCAATGGCTTCCAGCAGACCTAAATCTAATTCACTGTCTTCAAAGATATACAGATAGCCGTCTTCCACATCGCCGGAAATATCATACAGCAGATGATTTAACATACCATCCACGTCTTCCGGGATCCTGGTGGTTACAGCGATATACTCCCATGCATCCGGGAACACGCTCTTTAAAGTCTCGGACAGCAGCATGGAAATGGTAAAGAGGATATTGGGGCTGGAATCCGGCAGTTTTACCCGCAGCACCGTCTTCTTATGATAGCTTCTGGAATATTCGTCTGCATTGGGATCGCCCATAAAGCTGATGATACGGGCCGTACGCAGATCATCGTTCCGCCGCATGGCCAGATACCCACTGGTTTCCACGGTAAAGTCCGCACGGTACTTTAACAGCTCCACATCCATCACCTGACGGACTAAGATCACATCTTCCTCCGTATGCTCGCCAATGGTGTACGTACGCAGCTGACGATAATATTCTCTTCCGTCATAGAGGTTGGAAGCTCTTCTGAGGATCACGCCTGCTTCGGAAGAAATGCTGTGAACAATATAATACTTGCCCTCATAGACCATAAACTGTCCGGGCAGCACGCTCTGGGTCACATGACCAAACAAACGGGCATCCACATAGCGGACCTCGTTTTCCTCTTCACAGATAAACAGCGCATTCTGAAGGCTCTTGCTGAAATACCGGTGAAAGCTTTCTCTGGAAATGGAATACACATTCTCTTCACTGAAGAACGAGTCTGCCAGTTCCTTCTTCTCTACCCGTACCTTCAGGATGTCCACATCCACACCCATATAGGTCTTAAGGAAGCTGCTCATGATACTGTTGGCATCATCATTTACCACGCCAACCAGGGCAAATTCCCGGAGGATCTCAGCTTCGGATACTTCCCTTGTGGTCATGAGAAGCAGCATCTTGATCAGGGTGTTTCGAATGGTCTTGGCGTAATCCGGCACGATAGAGGGGATCACGTCCGGATTGGAAACAAACATCTGTGTATTGCAGCGCATGTAATCCCGAAGGAGGTAGTTCTCGGAGAACACGTTGATGAAGGTCTGTTCTTCTCCTCGGGACAGATACACACGCATGGTGTTGAACATATTCATGAATTCATCTTCTGCGATGATGAATTTGTAATCTTCTTTTTCGGTCCCCCAAAGGCCGGAGATAAAGTTCATGCGTTCATTGATGCTCTCCTGCTGGATGGGCAGGTTCATGAACTTACAGATCCCGGCAAAGCACTGGCCGGCGATCCACTTGATATCCTTGACAGGCACCTTGGTCTCACTGTACCAGTCCACCTGAGGGATCTGGTTCTTGATGGCAACGGCAGCCAGTTCAATGCCGTTTCCCATATAACGGGTCTGCTTATCAAACAGTTTCTCCCGCAGAAAGTCTCCGTCCGCATCCCAGGTCATGGCCGTATGGATGTTGCGGCATACAGGAGGTGCTTCCACTTCCGTGATGTTGATCTGCAGCACATGGGACAGAGAGTCCACCAGACCGTCGGTAATACGATCCAGGAAACAATACACGGGCACCAGACCGTCCCTGGCCATATAGTCAGCCAGAATGCTCAGTCCGATCTGAGCGGTATTTACGATGAGGGAAGGCTCCAGCATAATGACAAAGCCTACGTCTCCCAGGAATTTCTCATTGGCACGGATAATGTCCGGATTATACAGATCATTAAATCCTAAGATCCCCACTTCGCATTCCGGATCATGGATATCCAGCTCCCGTACTCTCCATAAGGATTCGATCTTGCCGTAATTGCGCAGGATTTCCCGTAACCACAGGATCATATCCTCTTTTGCGGATTCTCTGCCGGTGATCACCAGACAGGTCCGGTTGGATAACAGGTTATGTAAAAGAGGCAGGATCAGATACTTGCCCATATCCCGGTAAAAGGGATCGAAGAACACCACGTTTTCTCCGTGGAGCAGCTTTCGGGTAGCTGAAATATAATCCGCATCGTAGGAAGGCACTTCTCCGTTTAACCGGAAGAATTCCGCGATTTTCTGATCGGTCTCGATCTCAGATCCTTCCAGTTCTTCCAGATAGTCCGTAACAGACTTCATGGAGGTATAGTCACACTTGGTCTCGGAGGTTAAAAGTTCATGGGCGAAGACTTTTTCATAGATCTCCCGCAGCACATACAGGTTGCGGATCTTGTTGGCGTAAATATCGTCTCCGGTCACCGACTTCTCGTATTCAAACTCGGTAATGCCGTTAAAGAAGATATAGAACTCGGTGATCACCAGAAGGGCGATGCAAGGCAGCACCATGGCATTATAAACGGAATCACCACCGCTAAGCTTCATAAAGCCAAGGAGCATACCGGTCATGACCACCATGACATAACGCAGGATCTTAAGCAGTTCCCGTACGTTGGTCCACTTGTTATATAAAAGCCACTGTCCGCTTTCTTCGTCATAGCGATAGAACTTCTCAAGAACATCTTTAAAAAGAGGATGTGCTTTATTGACGGCACAAAGTATCACATTGGGAATGATACGGCCAAAAATATAGAGCCCGTAGATCCCGATGTTGATCACCAGGGGCATGATCGCCTGCACTTTCCCTCCAAGGAGCCGCAGGTAAAACTCCGGATCCCACACCAGGGGACGGAAGCTCTCGATGTTTCTCCACACCGGCAGATCACGAAATCCTTGTAAGAAAGGGACCTGCGCCAGGGCAGCATACTCCTGCAGTTGTTCCATAAACTGACGAAACTGCTCATATTTCTGATAGAAGACCACGATGATCACAACCGAATAGATCAGTGACAAAAGCGGCATTACGATCTGTCTTCTACGATTTTGCCTTTTTGCATTTATGACACAATGAACTGCGTTCAGGCCCAGGAGGATCAGCACAGGCCACAGGAGTTCAATCATCCATCGACGCATCTTTGAACAATTCCTCTCTTTCGATAATAAAACGCTCGATGAAACCGAAGGGAGACTCGATCTCATCACCGGTGTAATTCAAGGGAACCATGAATTCCTCGTTGTGGTTAAAGGTATACAACGGATTCTCTCTGGGTCCGGTCTCAATGTCCGGCACATACTCTCTGCTTAAGAACCCGTCCTGTTTCACCGGTACGAAAAAAGCGGTGGACCAGTGCTCTACCTGATCCATCATCTTATTGATCTCATCCAGATGATTCTGCAAAAGCTCGTATTCCGTCTCCAGATGGAACTTCTTGTACTGCAGGATACGTAAAAAGCTTTTGCCTCTGGCATAGGAAACGATGTTGCTGACAAAGTTGGAATAAAACTTCATATCCTGGGTCAGTACGGCCAGGTTATCTTCCATGGCTTCGTTGTACTGATCCATCCGCTTGTCCAGGATCGATTTATGGTAGAACAGGGTGGCAAGCTCTCCCACGATCAGTCCCACAGAAACAAACCCAAAGCCCACCACGATACCGGGCCAGCATTTCTTAAAGCCGTCTTGCGGTACCAGAAAAGCGGAAACGATGGTCAGAAGAGAAAGAAGCAACAGTCCCACGCCGATCTCGATGGCAAAGGGTCTGGAAATACGCTTCTGAATAAACTCCTTCACGCTGTTTCCCAGGGAAGAGATCTTCTCTCCGGTCACATTCCGGGTGTCGGAAATGGTATTCTGGGTCCGCAGGATCTCATCAAAGGTATGGGACAGTTCTGCCTCCATATCCAGTTTTTCGTATTTATCTAATGGCGTCACTTCCTCTTCCGGCATAACAGAAAGCATCCGCATACGATTGGCACTTTCATCCAGCACACGGTCCTGATTCCGGAAGATGGCCTCCAGGGAAGCTTCTGCGATCTCTCTGCAGCCTTCCCATTTATGCAGCTCATTTCCCATGCTTCTGGGGCATAAACGGAACAGATTGGTATCTACCACCACATTAGTATCATCCGGGATTTTGATCTCCGCCGAAATGCTTGCATGATATTTGGGTTTTGCATGCTTCTCATTCATGCGCATTTCCAGATCGTGACGGATACTTTCTTCCACAAACATCCGGCAGCCCTTCAGCTCGTCATACTTAGCCTGGAAAGTCTCTTTCAATTCATCCCGGTTAAAATCAATACGGGCAGAGTACAGACGATACGCCTGCAGGGAACTGGGATCCATGGTATCGGACGCCAGAAGCATGACACAGTTCCAGAAATTAAACAGGTCTGCCTCTTTACGGACTTTACCTTCCCGGGTGTAACGATACTGAACGAAACGGCAGTTACTGGAATACCAGTTTCTACGAACAAAGTTAGACTTCTCCCCCAGTTCTTTCTTCCAGATCTTCTGCGTATTCTTCTGATCGGATCTGAAAGCGGTGGCTGCGAAGGTCACCAGGATCACATCACTGGGCTTATGACCGTCATACTCATAGAGATGCACCAGTTTCTCATATGCAGCTTTCTCATCCTCAGAAACTCCATTGGGAATATAGATCCGTCTGGGCGCTTTGCGGGGATCCTGATCATCCACAGCCTCTTCAAAAGACTGTAAAGGAGCAGGGACTTCTCCCAGCATCTGGGTCAGTCGCACCAAAGGAATGGAACTCTCCTTCAGCAGATTGTTCTCGGAAGGGATCTGATGCAGGAAATCATAAGGATTCTCGGGATCTGCCATTCCGGCAACTTCTTCCATGTCATGCTCATCCAGTTCCACGATCCGGACAATGATCGCCCGCCACTCCTCTTTATCATCGATGAGATCGTTAAGCCCCGGCAAAGCAGTATCAATGGTCCGCCCGGACTCTACCCAACGGCAGCATCCGACTTGATTGGTATTGAACAGTTCCTGAAAAATGGGATAGTGCTCTTGAAATGACTGTATTGTTTTTTGATTTTGTATCAAAACTGAATACATGTTTTAAGCCTTTTCCTTATTTTGTGGTCGTTCTTGCAAGTTCCTCTGCCCGCTTCTTGATGGCCTTGGCGTCTTCGTTCATACCGGTTTCTTTCAGTGCATTCGCAAGGCAGTCGCTGACTCTTGCAAAGAGATAATCGTAGAAATAGTTCTTGCCGTTCTTGTTCTCCTGCTCCAGGTTCTTAACCAGAAGGTCATACTGCTCCCGATATAACTTCGCCAGATTGGACGGATAGTCTTCTTCGGAGGAGAATCTGCGCATGATACGGGAAGATTCCTGAACGATGGCCTGCATGATGCTGATGCCTTCTGCTTCGCTGTAAAGGTCCGAAGTTGCGGAACGCTTTAACAGGAACGGGATCTCAAAGATACTGCGAATGTGGCTGCTGTGCTCATCATTTAAGGTATTGATGGTAAAGGTCTCAAAGCGATCGATGATATCGTTATCCCAAGCTCCCATCCCGGCTTCCACATCCTTCTGCAGCGCATCATCAATGTGCACAAGGATCTTATCCACCAGCTCCGGATAAATAGCCAGTGCATCCAGTACTTCATATAACTGGTCACAGGGCGTTCCGTTGGAAACAGTAAGCTCCATATCTTCCTCATCTACCAGGGGCTCAACGATACGATACGCTTTGCTGTTGGCACCACGGTTATGAAGATCCACAATGCGGTCCATAAATGCCCAGAAGAATGCGGAATGGATCCGCTGTAACTGCTTCTCCTGATTGCTTTCATCCAGATCCGGCATCATGGTAGGGTTATGCCACCATCTGTCGATATGGGGTGTGATCACCTTACTCTTGGAAGGGATCGGATGGATCTTACTGATCAGTTCATAGTAAGCCTTGTAATATTCGCCGCCGGAACGCTCATGGGTCTCGCCCTCCTTAGGAGGTGCAAACTTACTCAGTTCGTTTGCGCGAAGGCCATAGAATCCCTTGTAGAACAGGATCATGTTCTTAGGAATATCCGAATCGGGCTCTCCACCGAAGTCAAGCAGCTCCGCACTGATAAGCTGTGCTCTGGGAGAATCATCTCCGGGGCTTAATTCATCATTGAAGGCACAGGAGTAGATAGGCTCCTTCTCTTCGCCGATGGGCTTCTCAATGAAGGGAACCGCCAGCACCTTGGCTGCGTCAATGACGGATTTTACATAATGTTCCACGGTTGCGGAATCCACGATGTTCTTCTCGTATTCCAGTTCCTTCTCAATCGCGGTGATGATATCCATATCCACTTCCGGTCCGTAGGACTGCAGCAGCTTTTCTCCGAAATAATCGATGATATCATGATCAAAGATGGAGCTGAAATAGTCATCACTGTTAGACTTAACCGAAAGCATTGCGTGCGAGCGAACTCTCTCGTAGATCTTCTCCGCAAGAGAACCGTCGATCTCAATGGTTCCGCCGGTATAAGGCATGCGCTGTGTCATTGCTTCCAGACAATCCTTGGAGCAGCATACATAACGGGCAGCGGTACCTTTCAGATGCGCGTACTTATTCTGGATCATGCGGGCTTCTTTCTCGATGCCGGTAACCTTGGAGTCAAAGGACTTGAAGAAGCTTTCGAAGGACGCACTGATGTTACGAACATAATTCAGGCCTTCCTCCAGAACTGCCTGATAAACCGCATCCACACGGTATGCGTCAATGGTTGCAACATATTCGTCATATGCAGTCAGCAGATCTTCCTGATCGGCACTGTATCTGCGGCTGATCTTATCAATGAGGGTTACCTTCTTGGTCTTGCTAAGATCCGATACACCTTCCTTTTCCGAGGTATCGGCAACATCAAAGTAGGTCTCCTCGAACTTATCAAAATACTCTTCCTCTTTCGCCACGCGACGCTTGATGTCCTGATACTGTTTGCTCATGTTATCTTCCACTTTATACAGGAAGTAACGAACGGCACAGGGATGGATGAATTCGCCGGTCGCACTGTTGCGCATATAGGTTTCCAGCTGATGCTTCTCTTTGCGTGCGGAAACATTGTCTCCGTCCGCACTGAAAATGGAATAACCGATGGTACGGGCGGAATCTGCACACTTCTTTAAGCAGCTGCCCATATAGGCCTGGATCGCACGATAAGCGTCTTCATACAGATCCCAGGCTTCCTGGTTGCTGCCGGGCTGGATGTTGTCAACAGCTGCCTGTGCGGCACCTCTCTGATTATCCAGTTCCATGGAGGAAGAAGTATTGCCTTCATTGGCAACCTTGCGACGCAGTGCCTCCATATACTCATCCCAGCTGTAGCCACGAACTGCCACACCGTTTTCATCATACAGCGTGCAGGAATCCACAATGGCCATGGCAAACGGATCTTTGGCAGATGCACTTGCTTCTACAGACTCAATGTAGTTGGTCGCTTCTTTGATATCTGCTACGTGATGGCCCTTGCGACGCATTTCCGCATTCCGCTTTACCAGATCACGGAAGGTACGGTCAAACATCAGCCAAACATCAGACACACATTCTTTTGCCCAGGTCAGGGACATATAACGCTTCACATCCGTGGTAGGATAGATCAGCATGGACGTACCGGCACCTGCATAGCGGTTTCTGCCGCGCTCGGATACCAGTTTACGGATGGTGTTATCCTCGGACGAGTTACTTCGCTTGTTCATGGGTCCGATGGACTGTGCGTAGATACAGTTTGCTGCATGATCCAGATACTGAGAGAAGGAGTTCAGCTTCATACCGTCGGAGTTCTGTGCATCAAACAGGAAGCAGAAATCGAAGGGACGAACATTATACTCTTCGTAATCACCGGAACTTACGGAAGGGAACTCCATACGGACTGTCTTCTTGAAACGATCCGGTAAGGTAGCATCTCCCTTCATCATGAAGGCATCGATCTCACGCAGGGTAGCGTATGCATTACTCTTTAAGTTGTTCCGCTCTACCTGGGAGGGGATCACACTGTAGAACACCTCGGGAAGCAGGAAGAATCCTCTGGTGATATTGGCACTCTGACGGAAACGGGTTGCCAGGAAATTCTTGATGTATAAAGCAACGGGAAGGATCAGACCGGATCCGGTACCACCTGCCAGGGAGCTGACGATGATGACACGCAGTGCCTGCTGATACTCTTCTCCTTCCAGCTTGTACAGACTCTGGATGGCCTGATGCAGCTCTTCCATTTTGCCTGCACGAAGTGCGGTTTCAAATGCCATACGGGATACCGCACGCACCTGTCCGGCACCTTCTGTTAAGGTCTTACTGTTTAAGATCGCATTAACAGGGAACCAGGTATCTCTTGCATGGGTATCGATATCCAGGTATTCGCCCACGGACAACTTTGTAGAAGTCTGTACGGTATGTACAAATGGATTCTTGGCTTTGATCTGACGCAGTTCGTTTACGTCGGTATCAAATACCACAAAAGCGATACGCTGTCTCTGTTCTTCCGTTACCATTCTGGATACACGTAATGCTACGTCTGATCCTTTTCCTCCAAGTCCAACTATGAGTGTAGGTGCATTCATCTATCATCCCTCCAAAAATTATTTGTTCAACATGCATGTGTACATTGCGTCATTATTTTCTACCTTGATCCTGCATCCGGGTGTCAGCTGCAGATTTTTGCGGTTGCCTTTGGGAACCGCCTGTCCGTTAAAGGTAATGTTATCCTTTCCCATAAAGGATTTTGTATTGGTAAGTTCCATACGGTTGCTGCCGATGGCCTTTACCATTAAGGTCGGACCTCCGGACACACCTCTTGGCAGGTACTTGATACTGCCTCGCTCCGCACGATACGGAATGATCGTTGAAAGCCGGTTCTTTGTCAGTCTTCCGTTGGCTACCCACTGTTTGTGCATTCCCACTTTGGATTCACATTCGATCTTGGGCATCTTCTTAAGCTTCTTGGGAAGATATTTCTTAAATCCGGGAATATAGCCGATGATGATAAAGGCTAAGATTCCCAGGATCAAAAGCTTGATGAACTTATCCGCATGACGGACGATCCAGCTTCTGGTATCAGTGGAACAATAATTTCCATCGCAGGTTCCCGACCAGGTGCTCTTATCGACCATATGGGTGACTTCCAGCTGGTATTCAATATCTCCGTAATCACCGATCACAGGTTTATCCGTGGTAAGCTGCGGGTAAACCAGGTAGGTACCCGGCTCATCTCCTTTTTCCGCCTGAAAAGTCACTCTCTGGTCTTTGTGCCTTGTCTGGGTAACGGTTGCATCGGGAAAATCCGCCCACTGCTCTGCCGGGATCTCCTCTCCCTCCAGTGTCACCTTA
>JAIKYN010000192.1 GCA_024683155.1 Lachnospiraceae bacterium
TAAAGCCACGCCATCATCTGGTCTTTGGCGATCTTCACATAGGACCCGTTGGTCACTGTATGATGCATCAAAGACTCCTGCTTCTGACCCGTCTGAATATCTGCTAAAGCTTTCTTCAGTTGTTCCGGCGTAGCCGTTGCAGTATTGATCGGCATACATCCCCTCCCATCGGAACAGTAAACAAAGCCATAAAAAGGCACATTAATATTCAGTATCATTATAGCATAGAAACGCACAAGTAAAAGGGAAAACAAAAAAGAAACCGCAAATCTGCAGTTCCTTCTTTGTATGTTTTCATGTGCTGTTTACATTGCCAGAAAGGTTTCGTTAAAAAATACGGCCAGGCCTTCCGTATGATCGTTATTTACCGCAAGATCCGATTTCACGAAGAAATCGTCCCCAACCAGAGGATCATACTTCCGATATGCGGCGATAAATCGTTCCATGTAGTCCTGTTTCTCAAACATATATCCGATGAGTACCACATTTCGGGGATCCAGAACCGTAATGCTGTTTTTCAGATGATACGCCAGCATATCGATTTTACGATCAATAACGGAACGGATGATCGCATCCTTCTTTGCAGGATCTTTCGTTCCGTTTTCCTTCTCCAGTGCTGTCTTTACATCCTCCTCCAGTGCCCTGGTGGAAACGTAGGTTTCCAGACAGCCTTTGCGACCGCAGTTACAACTGCGACCATCCTGTACTGCCGTGATATGGCCGATCTCACCCGCCATTTTATGAGAACCCTGATAGATCTTTCCGTCAATAATAATGGAAGCTCCTACACCCGGGCCCCATTTCAACAGAAACAGATCATTTACCGTACGGCCAAGGCCAAAATAAATCTCCGACTGTGCATAGGCTTTCAGGTTGTTTTCAACCACCACCTTCAGTTTCAGCTCTTTTTGAAGCAGATCCGCTACCGGTATCTCCTCCGTCCAGATGCTGTAGGTATTAAGACTGACTCCTTTTTTCCGGTCCACATTACCCGGAAGGGTAACTGCAGCTCCAAGGACCTTGTCTCCCGGGATATGATGTCTCTTAAAAAGACGCAGACAAACATCCGTAACCTTTTTAAAGAACCGCCCGGGATCTGCATTCTTATCCGTGGCAAGCGTATCATTGCAAAGGACTCTGCCCTTCATATCCGTAACAGCAATATAGGTCGTATCGGATTCTACAGCGATGCATAACACATTTCTGTATTCCGGATTGATATCTACCAGGATCTTCTTTCTTCCGGCTCTCTTTTCCTCCGCAGCTTCTCCCAGTTCCACAATGACCCCCTCTTCCATAAGTTCGGAACAGATCTGTGTAACCGAAGCAGCCGTTAAGCCAACCGTTTTCGCGATATCTTTTCTGGACATCGCGCCATGGTTATTTAACAGCAGGAGGATGGACGACCGATTGCTCAGTTTGACGTTTTCTAAATTGATTCCCTGATATTTCATGACCAAATTATATCCAATCTTTTTAGTAACGTACAACCTCTAAATCCAACATATTTCCTAATTTTTCAAGCTCTTTCGTAATGTTTTTATAGATCACCACATAATGCGGCTCCCAGCCGTTTTTAATGGTATCTTTCACGATCTTCTCCGCAGAGGTCTTCGTCCGGACAACTATGGAAGCACCGTTAAACTGCTTCGGTTTATCCATGACTTCTCCTTCCGCAACAAAAAACCGGAAAGTCCCTTCCGGAGTACGTCCTACCCGGAAGATCGTTGCTTCATCGGAAGGTTTACAGCCAAAATCCATAACCGGTCCGATCTTTCGATTGGGATGAACCCCTACCTGTGCGCCGGTATCACAACGAGCCAGATTGCATGCCGCCATACCACAATGCCAGAATGTAATAGAACTTTCCTGTTCATCCATGGATACCGGATCTCCGAAAAAGGTGGACTGTCCGGTAAATGCCGTTCCGATGTACATGGAAAGTGCTCCGTAAACATCCGCTTCACAGCTGGCAGGAATATTTACTGCATTCAGAAGAGAAAGGACCATGCAGACCGGTGTCCCGAATTCAGTAAAGAAATCCGGCCAGCAACGGGATGAAACCGCACCAATACGGTTATTTTCCACATAATCCTTATAGGCCTTATAAAGTCTGGCAAAATCCCTGATATTATTTTCCGGCATATGCTCCAGTCCCACTACCTGTTTTTTAGCATCTTCCAGGTACGGAGCGCAGTCTTCGTCGGTAAATTCTTTCGCTTTGTTGATCAGTTCCCTTGCTTCGATCGCATCCAATGTCACACCAAACCTGCTGAGAAGTTCCGCATCCAGTGCTCTGCCGAACCCAAATCCCTGGGGGGTATGTCCAATTGCAGCCATTTTAAGACCGGTAAGTTGTTTCTTCACCCCGGCAGCCCAAATGGTTGCTTCGATCTGTCGTTTCACCGTCTCTTCGGAAGGTGCTCCAAACACATGCTCAAACTTTCCCTGTCCTCGGAAGGCACAGATGGCATTGGCCGCAGAATAGGCTCCCGTAAGAGAATTGCTGCGAAGTCTTGTACCGTCGATCACAGGCTCCCGAAGCGTCCACAGAAGAATGGGGCAGGAAAATCTCCGCAGAACTTCACTGGCATATGCCGCATTTGCAAAAGTAATATTTTGCAGGATCACAAGATCCGGATCCTTATCAGCAAGAAAATCTGCCACAGCATCCACCGTAAGCAGAATATCCTCCGGAGCAACAATATCCGGACAGATCGTCTTTAATAAAGCCTCGGAACGGTCAAACTGTTCATGGGCCGTTACCATTTCGTAAGTACCCACACCAATGGGAACATATAGGATCTGAAATTTCATACCAAAACCTTCTTTTCTAAACTCTTATCATCCGTTACAGATCAATAATGCAATTCTTTGTTTTCTCCCAGAAGCCCGGGAAAGGCACCTTGTTTTATAAGCGGCTCCCGCTCCGGATGAGCGATCACCCACTTGTTTCTCTGAAGTAGCAGACGCTCTTCCCCTGTTTGGGCGGAGGGTTTTTGATCCAAAGGCGTATTGGTGCCTTTGGGCAGGATCACCACACCTTTAAATCCTTCATCCCTTACCCTGGAAGGCGAAAGATGTAAGGTAGTCTGGAACATTTCAATGGCAGTCCCCTTTGGCACAAAAAACACTCTGGCATCCTCCACCCGGTAAGTATTATTCCCGGCAATTTCCCAGGTGTGTCCCAGAACCAGCATAAAATCCGTAACTGCCACATTGATCTCGCTTCCTTTGTGATATTCAAACCCGTTATAGGTGGTATTTCTGCCATTGCAATACCCTACCTGAATGGGCATGTCTCCGTATACAAAGGCCCGGATCACAGCCGTCACCTCAAGGGCTTCCAGTTCGGGAACCGATGCTACGTATATATTTCCATTCTCCGGAATGGTCGTACGATCCTCCATATATTTCATCATTCCGGAAAAATCATATCCTGTAAGGATATTTCCGTACGTTTTAAAACTTTCGTCAAAAACGGAACGGATCGTAACATCATTTACTTCATTTAATCTGTCCAGTATCATTTTCTCACGCTTCTATCGGTCTCTGACCACTTTGATGGTTGCTCTGAAATCTTCTTTGGCCATACCTCTGTCCAACGCTGTCTGGTAGACATCCCGGGCATTCTCTTCACCGGGCATCTTTACGCCGCACTCTTTTGCAAGATTGACACAGATATTCACATCCTTTGCCATATTTTCAATGGAAAAAGCAGTGGTATAGTCTTCCGCTTCCAGCTTCTTTGCCTGTCCGTCCAGATACCAGTTGGAAGCTCCGCCATAAGAAACAGCCGTTGCAAAATCGGGAATGGAGATGCCGTTTGCTTTTGCAAGGGTAATGGTTTCGTTTACACCATTCTGGATCTGGGAAACCAGGGCATTGTGGCAGATCTTCATAACAAGGCCTTTCCCGTTATCACCCATACGGATCACATTACATCCCATGTACAGAAGAATGGGTTTCATGGCTTCAAATGTCTTCTCATCACCGCCCACATAAATACCAAGCGTTCCGTCGATGGCTGCCGGTTTGGACTTAACAACCGGTGCATCAATAAATCCGGCGCCGGTCTTTTTTACCATCTCCGAGATCTCTACGGATACACTGGGATCAATGGTGCTCATATCGATACAGGTCTTTGTGCCATCCAGGACTCCTGCGATGGCTTCATAAACTGCTCTGGAATGTTCACTCTTGGGAACCATGGAAATGATCACATCCGATTGCTTCGCCAGCTCTACCGAATTCTCACAGGCTACTGCGCCCTTCGATGCAAGCAGATCCACCTTTTCCTTCACAAAATCAAAGCAGTAAACCGTATCATCATGCTTCTTCACTATATTCTCGCACATGGATTCACCCATGATACCAAGTCCGATAAACCCGATCTTCATCGTTTTATACCTCTCTGTTTGTTTCTTGTTTGTATATGTTTCTTGTTTGTATGTGTTTCTTGTTTGTATGTGTTTCCTGTTTGTATGTGTTTCCTGTTTGTATGTGTTTCTTGTTTGTATGTGTTTCTTGTTTATGTTTGTTTCTTCCTGGTATTCAAGTTTGTTCCGGTCATTCGGTTGCGGTGTTGTCCCAGGCTTCACAGAATGTATGAAGCCCCTGATTTGTATAAGCATGCTTCATGCAATCCTGGAATACAGAAAGTCCGCAGGTGACAATATCGGCACCGGCTACCGCACAGTCTGCGATCTGCTTGGGAGTACGGATCGCTGCACATATGATCTGCGTCTTTCCGTAATATCCATAATTTTTATAGATTTCAACGATATTTTTGATATATTCCTTACAATCCTCACCATTCTGCTCTTTCCAGCCGATAAAAGGAGAAACGAAAAGAGAACCGTTTTTAGCAGGAAGAATGGCCTGCGCCGGAGAAAAGATCAATGTCACATTGGTTCTTATGCCTTCTTTTTCCAGGATCCTTGCAGCTGCAATACCTGCTTCAATGGCAGGGATCTTGATCACAAAATTAGGACTGATCTTAGCAACCTTTCTGGCCATTTCTACCATATCCTCGGTCTTATCAAAATGAGGATTGATCTCTACGGATACCGGGAATTTATCAACCCCCTCCAGGCCTTCTTCTTTGATCCAGTTCGCAATATCGGTGATCGCAGTCATGAACGGTTTCCCGCTTAGCATGATGTGACGAGGATTCGTAGTCACTCCGTCAATACCGAATGTATTGTAAGCCAGTTTGATTTCGTCCAGTTTTGCACTGTCTAAGAAAAATTTCATCTCAATACCTCCTGAAAATATATTTGATTAATAGCTTTAATTAATTCCTATAATAGCATCTTCTTCCGGGTCGTCAACTCTTTCATGTAAATTGCAAGAATCGTTTTATTTCAAATTATCAAAGGGTTTCATTCAGAGTTCCGAAACCGGGCCACAGCTGCATGATAATATAACCTACTGCCACCGCAACCAGCATTCGTACCAAGGCCACCACAAGGCCATTTTTCAACAGCTTATCGGGATCAAGGCCATAGGAAACGGAAATCGCTCGTACACTCACCGGAAGGATGGATTCAAAGTTCATTCCCATGGCGGTTGTAAACACATAGGGAATAGGATTTAAACCTAACTTCTGTGTGACACCGATCACAATGGGCAATGTCACGGCTGCCGAGACCGTACTGTTCGTCATCTCCGAAATGATGCAGGCAAACAGTGTAAATATAAAGATCGTTCCGATGCCGCCTGTAAGGTGAACCGATGAGATCACTCCGGCTATGGCATCATTGGCGCCGGAACCGGTGAGGATCTGTCCTAAGGCAAGCCCTCCCGCAAACAGTAAAAGCATGCCCCACATAACCTCTTTCTGCGCCTTTTCCCAGGTCAGAAGCAGTTCTCTTCGCTCCACAGAGACGATGACAAAATTAGCAAATCCCAGGATCAGAAACAGATACGCAGGTACCAAACCCGGAATAAGATCCGCATACAGCGGTCTTAAAAAGGAGCCAAGCATCGCTGCAACAAACAGGACAAGACTTATTTTTTCGTCTTTCTTCACAGGCCCCAGGTCCCGATAACATTTCACAAAATATTCCCTGGTTCCTTCCAGGGAGTTTACTTTCATGGGTTTTAACAACATGGTGACCAAAACCGCTATGGTTGCGATCACCGTATAGGGAAGCATGCGGCTGAGCCAGTCCACATACATAAATTCCCGCCCGGTATACTCTTCGATAAAGGCAATCGCCGTTATATTCATGGCACCGCCAAGCGGTGTTCCGGCTCCGCCCACCTGGGATCCCCAGGCTATGGCACACAGGATCGGTGTGGCAGCTTCGCACTTACGGATATCCTTATATCCTGCTGCTGCCAGCATGGATACTGCGATAGGGGTAAAGATCGCCACCACCACCACATTGGGCATCATGTTGGATAACACGATAGCTGCCAGAAGCCACACGGTAATCTGGGATTTCATGGATGGTCCGATCAGGGAAAGTGCCTTCAGGGAGATTCTTTTATCCAGCCCGATCTCACTCCAGGGTGCCGTCAGAAGGCAGGAACCGAAGATCAGGATAATGCTGCCGGATGCATACTGGCTGATCACATTGTCCATGGGCACAATATCAAAGATCGCATTGATCACGCCCGGCAAAAGAGCCGTAACCGTTATATCAACAGGTCTTGTTACCCACCAGTAGATCATCCAGACAGCGGTTCCGATTCCCTTGGCTGCAGTAAGATCCATGACACCGGTTTTACCCAGGCACACACTTATCAGGAAGAAGAACACCGGACCAAGCAGCAGGTGCACTCCTCTTTTTTTGAGACTCATCTCCAAATATCCTCATTTCCTGCGTTTATCTGCATATTTCTTCAGAATTTCAAAGCATTCTCTTTGTTCCAAAGTTTATCGTATTTGAATCCCGTTACTTTTTCACAGATCCGGATCTCCTCCGGAGTGATCCGGGAATCATCCTCGCCTCTTCTTCGCCGGATCTCTTTCTTAACAATGTCATACTCAGGCTTGTTCATAGGGAACAGTACCGCAAACACAATGGTAAGCGCCATAAGCGCAATGGGAAGCCATACATAAAGCTGTGTGATGCCTGTCTGAGTAGACGCTGCCTGGCGCAGTTTCTGTGAGGCAAGGTTTTCATCGTAGCCGATCAAGGTCAGGCAAATACCGATGATGGTAGAACTAAGGCCGGTAGCGATCTTTCGGGCAAAGGTTGCCATTCCGGATACCGTTCCGGGCCGCCGAATGGATGTGATCAGCTCATCTACATCTGCCATATCCGACAGGATCGCATAGATACTCACGGAAGAAGCTGCCATACCAAGACCGATTATGAAGGAAAGCACCAGAATGACCCCAAAAGGAGCTCCTTCGTAAGAAAAGAACAACATTGCAACCGTTGCGATCATTCTTACGGGGAAACCGATCAGGATCGGGAACTTCTTGGATGTTCGAGGCATAATAACGGAGAACAGGATCGTGCCTGCAAACTGAGCCAGTAACAAGACACCCATCAGAATGGTAAAACGCCCACCGGAATAAGCATTCAGAACATCATCCACATAGTAAACGGCAAGGCCGGTGACAAAATCCGCAGCGCCCTGACCTGCCAGGAAAATGCAGATGAATATCTTGAAGGAAAAGTTCTTGTAAACCGTAAAGGACTGTACAATGCTCTTTTTCATGGGAACCTTTACCGGCTCCTTCTGTTTTTCCCAGGTTCCGAAGAACGTAAGCAGGATAACAATAAGGAATATCACTGAAAAAATAAGAGCAACTGTAAAGTAAAGGTTCGCATTGGTGTTGTCCGTTATGATAATAGTGGGAACCAACCCTGCCAGGATCGCACCGAAGCTCGAAAAAGCGGTACGGATGGCAGAAAAACTTCCTCTCTTGTGGTAATCATCCACCATATCCGGAAGTAATCCGTTATAGGGAACCATTACAATGGTAAAACCGGTTGAAAACAGCATGTACATAAGTGCATAGAAAGCATACTGTCCACCCACGCTTTCAATACCGGCATTCATCCACAGCAGTAAAAAAGTAATGGCAGAAACGATGCTTCCGATGAGGATATAGAAGCGCTTTGCTCCGAATTTGGAACTGGTTCTGTCAACAATATTTCCCATGATGGGATCGGTAACTGCGTCCCATACTTTTCCGATCAACGGGATCGTTCCGGCAAGTGCCGGGGACATTCCCAAAGACTTGGTCAGGAATACCGTAAAAAACGTACTGATGATGACAAAAGCACCACCGCCGTAGATATCCGCAAATCCATATGCACATTTTGATGTAAACTTATCTTCGCGATTATTACGCATCTTCGTAACCCCCATTTTCTATTTGGTTATTGTAAGCAATTCAGCGGATCGCTCCGCATCTTTCCGGACAAACACACAAGGTCTGCCTACGGGAGCCTCCACTGTACAGGTTCCCTTCCCGTAAGTCTCACCGGAATAAAGATGGATCCAGGTATCATCCGGCAATGTTACCGTCCGCTTATCCATATTCGCTTCCAGCACCGGAGCCACCAGAATATCTCTCCCAAGCAGATATTCTGTGGTTTCCCTGTAAGCCCACGGTTCATCATAGTGATAAAACACAGGTCTTATAACCGGCGTTCCCTTGTCCGCAGCCTCCGCAACCAGATCTTTGATATAATCACCCAACCTGTCATGCATCCTCGTACACATGGCGGTATGCTCCAAAAGTCCCTCATCGCCGTCAAACTGCACATTGTTTCCCGGCTGATTTCCTTCATGCGTCCTGAAAAGCGGAGAAAACACATTCATTTCCTCCCAGCGCATCAGCAGTTCCCTGGTCCTTCGCATATGCATGATGGTGGTATATCCGCCTGCATCCGAGTGCGTGATCCCATAACCGGACATGGCAAGAGACAATGTAGCAGGGATCACCGAAGGGATCCCGTCATCCACCGACCAGTCAACATGCTGGTCTCCGGTCCACATCATGGCTGCATGTTCTACTGACTGCGTATATCCGGCTCTTGTAAAAAAGAACACCTCATCGGATACTCCGCATTCTTCTATGGCTTCCCGGTTCATCCGAGCCCAGATCCCAGGCCACTGATTATGCAATTCTTTCGGGTCCCCGTTGTAAAGCACCGCATCCACCGGAAGATATTCTCCGAAATCCGCCATCCAGCCGCCCATGCCGATACCGATCATATTTTCCTTGATCAGATCCTTGTACCAGGCATATGCTTCCGGATTAGTGAAATCCACCATAGCGGCAGGAAACGTAGTAATCGTCACCAGATAATCCTCGCCGTTTTTATCTTTCACGCAATATCCTTTTTCTTTCGCGATGGCATATATATCTTTTTCAAGTGCAATAAATGGATTGATATATCCCAGAAAACGTATACCTTTGGCTTTCCATTCCCGTATCTTTTCGGGAAGATCGGGATACTGCCGTTCATCATAACGCCAGTTCCACATAACCTGGTATCCAAAGCCCGTGCAACGACAGCCACACCAGTCCTGGCACCAGACACCCACCACCTTTGCATGATGTTTTTCCAGTTCCGACAGTTTGCGGTCTATATTGCCGCAACCATCAAAACCTTCTATCACCTTATCTTCTGCTTTGACCCAATCCTGCATTGCCAGGATCCCGCCTCGATAGATCCAGTCCGGAAGTTTCTTCTGCCTGCCAAGAAGCGCCGTCAGCTTCCCGGAAAGTTCTGTAAAGGACTCTGCCCTCTCACTGATAATGGTGGGGAATTCCTGGGCATAGATCGTGATCTTATCGTTGGCAGTAAAATCGAATTCCCCGTAAGTGCGCATGTCCACATGTACAAAATACTTATCCGAGGATGTAAATGTAGGCTGCACATAATAGGATTCATATTGATCGAAGGCCAGTTTTTTCTTCGGACGTGGTCCCCGTAGTTTTTCTTTAATGATCTTGGCGGAAATCCGGGCAACATTCTGATGTTCCGCCACCCATATCCGTACCTTCTGCCCCTTCAGGTCAAACTCGGAATATGTCTCTCCGCATCCGTAGATATGCTCCTGCGGATCCGTTTCAAACGTAAGCCAGAATCGATTGATCTTAGAATGACTGCCGGCTTCGGATGTAAGCCTGACCTCCGTCCTGTCACCCTTCTTTGTGACTTTCAGGTGAAGTGTTTCTCCTGCTTTTTTGCTTTGATAGATGAAATCCGTCTCATCACAGGTGCCGGTCTTTTCTTTTAATACACACTTTTCTTTCCAAAGGAAGCTTTGCTTATATTTAAAGCTGCCCCTTTTCATTGAAAAGTTATTTTGTCCCGCACCCACGCACAATTGGATCGTTTCATAAAACATAGGGATCTCCTCACTTAGAAGAAATATCTTCCCAACCGATAATTGATTAAATGTTTTAATTAATTCAAGTTCATTGTAACGTAGCAGAGGATATTTCTCAATTGTGAATATATAGAGAAAAACAAAGATGGGAATTGTGCAGAAGTACAGAAACGTATCCAGTCGGCCGTATCTGTACCGAGACAGCTGTGCTTCGACAAATTGCGTAACTGTAGCCGGACTTCAACAATTGTACAGCTGTAGCTGGGCTTCAACAATTGCGCAGCTGTAGCCGGGCTTCAACAATTGCGCGATTGTAGCCGTGGCTGGACAGTGGGCCTACGACAGTTGTTTACGCCACTCTCTGGGCGACATGTGCATTTTTTCATGGAACACCCGGTTAAAGGTGCGCTGAGATTCAAATCCTGCATTCTCGCATGCTTCCGTTATGCTCTGATCCGTGTAACGCAACAGGCTACAGGCATATTCCAGTCGCGTCTGGTTGAGATATCCGTTAAAATTGGTATGAAATGTAGCAGAAAACACCCTGGACAACGCAAAAGGGCTGACATACAGCTCCCGTGCCATATCCGTTAATGTTACCTTTTCCGTAAAGTGCGAGGAAATATAAGACACCGTACGATAGATCAGATCCGTACTGTCCACCGCCCCTTTATCAATGAGTTCATATTCCGGAATACTTCTGGCCAGGATGATCTGAATATAGGCACTGATCAAAGCTTCCTGCAAGGGGTCCTTCTCCTCCTTGTATAACAGGGCCAGATGGCGCACCGCATAAGGGATCTCCCTGTGAACTCTCTCTTTCGGGATGACGGGATCCGCCGGACATTTCTGCCTGGTAATATTGGAAAATCGCTCGCACAAAGAAGGTGAGGCCAGAATATAAACAGCGGTACATTCTTCGCCTCCGAATACCTGATAATGATGGATCATTTCCGGGAACACAATGGCCAGGTCTCCTTCTTCCATATGGAACAATTCCTGTCCAATGCCGATCTCCAGAGTTCCTCCCGTCACATAGACAAATTCCATGGATTTATGTAAATGAGGGGACACATGCTCCGATGGTTTTTCGTAGACTTCCATCCCCTCTTCTTTTTCTTCGTATAATGGCTGCATAAATTCTTCTCTTTTCTATCTTGCAAAATTATTGGCTAATTTTTTACCGAGATTTTACATTTGTATTTGCGTAATTCCGTTGTTTCAAAAATTGATTTGCAAGATTTGGCCAGTTTTGATTTGCCTTTTGACAAGTATTGTATCCAAAGCTGTATTAGAATGCAACTGTAAACAAGAAAACAAATGATACAGGCGCCGCATACAAACGATATGCACGGAAGAAGCGTCAGAAAGGACAAACGATGAATAAGATCAAGAAGTTTTTTGCAGAAGCATTCAAGAGTTATTGTGAGTTCGTAGCAATGACAACACCTTATTATTTTACTAATCAAAGTAACTAAGGACCAATCCCTTAATAGGGATTCAAAACAGATTGCTTGAAAAAGCATTCAAAACAGATAATAAAAAATCAAAAACAAATCACTATAAACATTTTTTCAATTAAGTTTCAACCTTCTAAAATAACGGCCCCGGAACAGCAACTGTTCCGGGGCCTTATTGATGTTTATTTCTTGAATTTTTTGGTTGATCTCAGGTAACCCTGCTTATTTCTTAAGCTGTGCCAGACGTTCACTTACCTGTTCCAGCATCTGCCGGTTCTTTGCAAGCTTATCCTTTTCTTCCTCCACCTTTGCGGCAGGAGCCTTGGAAATAAAGCGCTCATTGTTCAGCATGCCTTCACCGCGGGCGATCTCGGAATGCAGCTTTGCCTCCTCCCTGGTAAGACGTTCGATCTCCTGGGCGATATCAACCAGTTCCGCAAAAGGAATGTAAATGTTTGCATCCGGGATAACTACGGATACCGCATCATCTGCTATACCGCTCTTATCTGCCTGTACTTCTACTTCGGAAGCGTATGCCAAAGGTGCGAAGAACAGAGCTCCTTCCGTGAAGGTATTTCGGATGGCTTCCTTAGAACTTACTACATATACCTTTGCCTTACG
>JAIKYN010000046.1 GCA_024683155.1 Lachnospiraceae bacterium
GATCTCGTTACCGATGCTCCAGAAGATCACGCTGGGATGGTTACGGTCCCTGCGGATCCAGGCAGCCACATCCTTCTCATACCACTGCGGGAAGAATCGGGCATAGTCATAGGTCGTCTTGGGGCGCTCCCACATATCGAAAGCTTCGGAGATCAGCAGGATCCCCTTTTCATCTGCCAGCTCCAGTACCCCTTCCGCTGCCATATTATGAGTAAGACGGATGGCATTGACTCCCATGGTCTTTATGATCTCCATCTTACGGGCCATGGCCTCCTTATGAAAAGCTGCGCCCAATGCACCCAGATCATGGTGTTCGCATACACCGTGGAGCTTAAAGGGTCGTCCGTTTAACAAAAGGCCTTTTTCCGGGTCGGTGATCACTTCCCTGAAACCGATATGACAGGTTTCTTCCTGTAAAACCTTATCTCCTTCCAGTAGTCTTGCCTGAAGGGTATATAAGCAGGGATGTTCCGGATCCCACTCTTCCACATTCTCCATGCAGTAGGTGGATACTTTTACGGTACGGATCTCAGGATTTCCCGTGGCATCGCAAACTTCATCCTCTGCGTCCCGATAGGTTTCCGTAAGCTTTGTTACATCCACCTGTTTTCCGGATGCATCCAGAAGGGAATAATCCACCTGATAATTCCCGATATTGGGGATCATGGCATAATCGGAAACATCTTCCCTTAAGGTGGCCAGTTCCGTCTCCACCCGCAGGCAGTAATGCCCGTTTTCCTTACATGTATGGGCATAGATTCCGTTATGGGGAATATAGGTCTCTTCTGCGATCATCAGCTGTACATCCCGGAACAGACCTGCTCCGGAATACCAGCGGGTGTTGGGGCTTTGATAGGTAACGCTTACCGCAAAGCGGTTTTCTCCCTCTTTGATCTGCCCCGTTATATCCAGGGTAATGGGAGAATAGCCATACTTCCACTCTCCCACCTTTTCATCGTTTACATAGATCACGCTGTCCATATAGATGCCGTCAAAGCACAGAAATACCTTCTTTCCCGCTTCCCCGGTCATCTCCCGGTCAAAATGCACTTTCTTAAAATACCAGCCGGTACCGTCCCGATACAGATCCTCTGCATCAAAGATCAGCCAGTCATGGGGTACCTGCACCGGCTGAAAATCCTCCAGCCGTCCCATGGCTTCCTTATAGTCGGTTCCTGCTGCAGTTTCTAAAAAGGTCCATTCTCCGTTAAACAACAGATGCATGATCAGATCTCCATTCTGAAAGGACTAAGGGGCAACCCGTTATCTCCGTAGATCAGGGCGCCTTTATTGGTGTTGGAATAGCAATAGCAGATCGCGGTTACATCTTCCGGCACATTTTCCAGCAGGATATCTCTTCCTTCCAGAGATACCTTTAGCGGGATCCGGTTGCCGGCCGTATCTTCCGCTTCAAAATCCAGTATTTCCAGATCTTCCCGGGGGCAAAGCTTTACGCTTCCATGGTCTGCATGAAGACTTCTGACGCCATCGGTGTGCAGCAGCAAACCGTCCCGGGTAGAGAATACCTCGGATACAAAGGGACTTTCCGCTCCTTCCGCATAATGATATGCAAAGGCAGCATGAAGATGGGCCAGCCGTTTCCCGATGCGTTTCTTACCGGTGGGATGCAGGTCATAATCTTCTCCCAGATCGTACGCTACCACCATCCCCGTAAGAGGAATACTGTCACAGCGGCGCTGCATCTCACGAAGAGCAGGCCAGCCGGTCTCGTCTTTTAAGTCCGCCATATAGTTGGGCAGCTGCACATACCAGTAAGGGATCTCGGGATCCTGCCAGAGACGCCTGTACCCTTCCACCATAGCTCTGGTGAGCTGTGTATAATTCTGTTTTTCTCCTGTATTGGATTCACCCTGATACCAGATGATGCCTCCCAGCGGGAAATTATGGCAAGGTGCCGTCATCCCGTTAAATAATCCGGTGGGCTTCCAGTTGACGAAATCCGTAGGGGGTACCTGCTCACTGGTACAGCCGATCCTGTAATACCAGGTACCGGCCAGATTGATCTCATCCTCTCCCGGAATGCTCTGATCCGCATCAATGGCGGAAGTATCCGTATCCAGGGAGAAAATGGCATATTTTTTATTAGGGGTAAAACGGCCTTCCCCGTTCTCCACATGGATCCGTCCGGTGATGATATTTTCCCCGGCTTTCAGAACGCCTTCGGGGATCACATATTTGCGGGGCGGATACTGGTACGGGGTCTCCCCCACCTTGATACCGTTAATATAGAACACATCGTTGTCCACAATGGTTCCCAGCCACAGCCGCATGGATCGTCCGGCCAGGTGCTGCGGCACCTGAAAGGTACGGGTGATCCAAAAGCTGCCAATAAAGCCTTTAAGCGGCGTATCTTCCAGATAAACAGGCAGATCGATACGATCCTTACAGTCCTTCGGCGAAAAGATGTCCGGATTTTCCCAATGCTGTGCGTTTCCTATATCGGTGCGTTCCAGGTTACCGTACCACCGGGCCGCATTTTCTTCATTTGTCTTTTTCCGGCCATTGAGGAAATCATCGTCTGCATACTGATCCGCCTGTGCCAGAAGTTCCGGATACTCCTGCAGCATCTCCCGGCTCATCCAGGAGCTGATCAGCGTTCCTCCTAAAGAGCAATCAATGAGCCCCACCGGCACTTTACTCAGTGCCCGCAGTTCTTTCCCGAAAAAATACCCCGTTGCGGAAAAGCTTCGAATGGTCTCAGGACTGACACTTTTCCAGCAGCCCGACAAATGCTCTTCCTCCGGTCCGTGGAAATTGGCATACTCCGTCACCTTGAAGCAACGAAGATCCGGATCCTGTGCGCCTTCTATTTCCTCCGGATACCGATACTTTACCCGTTCCATGGGCAGCTCCATATTGGACTGTCCACTGCAAAGGATCACTTCTCCTGTACGGAGATTCACAGAGCGGGCCTCATTTCCCCGATCATCCTTCACCAGAAGACTTAAGGTATGACCTGCCTCCAGCGCACTGAAATACACATCAAAGCGTCCTTCCGCCTTGATCTGTCTGCGGTGCACTATATCGCCGCCTTCCTCGGTAAGGGAAATGGTGAGACCTACCGCCTCTTCCTCCGGCTCTCCCTTTACCCATCCCCAGATATGAATGGGTTTCCCCTGTTGCAATATACTGCCATCCCCCAGCAGTCTCGGTAACTGGATCATTGATTCCTTTCCGCCACTTGATGTGGCTCACCAAAAGGGTCACAGAGATTTCCCCATCATCCCTTTGTTTCTTTCATTTTCCGTTTTTTCTCATACATTCGCTGATCTGCCAGCAAATAGGCTTCATGGAAACTGTCGGCCTCTCCTCGCATGGCGCAGCCGTGTGCAGCCTTATATTTCCAGAGATGGGATTCCCGTTCATTCTTATCTTCCAGCAATCCCATAAAACGTAACATGTCGGTTTCCGCCTGGGAGACGGATTCCGGAAGAAGCACCAGGAATTCATCACCGCCGGTACGACAGCAGAAGCCGTTTCGTCCCACCACGGAACGCAGGGCATCCGCAAACCCTTTCAGCAGGTTATCGCCTTCCAAATGGCCGTAGGTGTCATTGGTTGCTTTCAAACCGTTTACATCAATACTGATGATACAATAATCGATATTGTTATTCTCGTA
>JAIKYN010000142.1 GCA_024683155.1 Lachnospiraceae bacterium
AGCGGTAAGGGAGTTAACACCATCGGGGAAGTAACCCTTCTTAACCCAATCCTGGATCTTCTCAGCAGCAAAGATAAATGCTTCGCTTGTGAAGGTACCGCCGTTTTCCTGGGTGTAAGCTGCATCAAATTCCGCATTACCTGAGTGACGTGCTACCAGATACATGAAATACATGGAACCGGTCCACTTGGAAGCGTTCGCTAATGAGAAAGGAATGTAGCCTGCATCCTTAAGGGTTGCGCAGACAGTTTCCAGTTCATCGATGGTCTCGGGAACATCCAGTCCCAATTCCGCAAAAATGGTCTTGTTGTAGTAAATATCACAACCGGAAAGTCCGCCGAAGGGAATTGCCAGAAGCTTTCCGTCAAAGGATGACTGTGCAATGGCAGCTTCGATAAATTCAGGGTGATCGTATTTTGCATACATATCGGTAATATCGTTTGCAAAACCGGACTTATAATACTCCGCCATAGGGCCGCCACCCCAGTGCATGTACATGTCCGGAGCCTGACCGGAGCTCATGGCTACCACCAGCTGCTGCTTATACGTATCATTCTGCTGATGTACCTGATTGACTGTGATGTTGGGATAGTCAGCCATGAATCTCTGAACAGCTGCTTCCTGGGTGCTCTTTCCGGGATCTTCGGTAGCAATATCCCAAAGTGTGATGGTAAGAGGTTCCGTTGTCAGTTCCGGAACATTCTTACCGTCTGTCTGCTTCGCTTCCCCACTAGCTGCAGCAGTCGTTTCTGTGGTTGCTTCCTGCTTCTGTGTCGTACTGTCGGAGCTGCTACTCTCCGCTGCCGGTGCGGGCTCTGCTGCAGGTGCAGATGCACTGCTGCCGCAACCTGTCAGCGAGGAAACAGTTAAAACAGTGGCAAAGATGATTGCTAAAACTCTTTTTTTCATTCCCTATCCTCCTGTTAGTTGTTTTTGGTACGATGATTTTTTGTTTTGTGTCGTACCTTCGTTACACCTAAAACTGTAAAGGAGTCTGTATTATTCGGCTTTCATTTAATTGCTAAGTACCATACAAAAATTGCTATTTCATTCATGCATCTTTTCTGCAATTTCTGTTTTTGATATTATTATCTTTGGGAAAATGTTGGTTTTATAACGTAATTTTTCTTTTCCGTTATGCAAAATATATAGTAAAATGACAAGTAATCGGTATTTTTAGTTTAAAACTAAAGAAAAAATAGCAATTTTTGATTGCTTCAAAGAGTCCATCGCAATTATTGTACGCTGCCGTTGCCATGGTCCCGCAAAAGGAGCCGAAACCATGAAAGTTCATTACGAAAATGCCAAGGAAGTGATCCCTCATAAGATCCATACCGGTTTACGGGTATTCATCAACCGATATCATGCCGATTTTCCTTCCCATTGGCATACCGATATTGAGATCATCCAGCCAAAAGAAGCGCCCTATAAGGTAATCTGCGGCAATCAGACCTATTATGTGGACATCGATGATATCCTGCTGATCTGCCCCGCCGTACTGCACGAGATCTACTCTCCCAGCCCCGGTGCCAGGTTGTATGTCCAGGCAGATTTTTCCAAATTCAACGGTCTGAAGGATATTGATAAAGCCTTTCGTCTGATGTCTCCCGCCTTGCACATTCAAAAGAAGACATGTCCCCGGGAAACCTACGAGTATCTCTGCTCCTGTCTTAATAAGATCATGGATCTGTATTTTGGTTCGGCGCCTCAGCTCTATGCAGATAAAGAGATCGATGAAAGCGTGATCACCTTTGCGGAACTGGAGCCTTACGGGGAGATGGAGATCTACTCCATTCTTTTCCAGTTCATTGCCTATTGCGGAAAGAACATCCAATTATTCCAGGGAACAGATTCCGTCACTGTTTCCGGCGGATGCAAAAAGAATATTACTTTAAGCAATGTCTGCGTCTATATCTCGGATCACTTTACGGAAGAGATCTCTTTGGAAACAGTGGCCACTTATGCCGGCTTCAGCAAATTTCATTTCGACCGGATCTTCCGGGAGTATACCGGTGT
>JAIKYN010000168.1 GCA_024683155.1 Lachnospiraceae bacterium
TGGGATAAATCTTCGTTGCGGCATTCATAGGCGGAATGGTATAGCAAAGGCTGATCCGTTTCCTGTGATTCCATCCAGTCCACCGCTTTTTTCAGTTTCCCCGGAAGCCATATATCATCCTGGTCACTGAACGCCCAATAATCGCCTTCTTCTGCAAGGCGAGTCAGTTCATAAAAGCTGCCGCCATGTTTTAAATTATTCCCTTGGATCAACTGAACCTTATCTTCCGGATAAAGGCTGCGCACATATTCAGGAGTGCCGTCGGAAGATCCGTCATCCCGCACAAAGATGCGGGTTTCCATATCCTGCTGTGCAAGGATGGAATCAATCTGTTCCTTTATGTACTTCTTTCCGTTATATGCAGATATCAGCACATTTACGCACTTGCTCAATTATATCACTCCTGCCCGGGGTATTCATCGTTGGCTTTCAGGGCATCCCGCACCGCTTCAAGATAACCAAAGCCGTTATATTCGTCCGGCTCCAGCATGGAACCTTCCGCCCATTCATTCCAGGCTGCCACAAAGATCATATCCTTGTGGTACACCTCCCTGGCCCGCTTGATCTGTTTGGTCAGATATTCTTTGAATTTTTCAGGGCTTCCGCCTTCCACCACCAGACCATGTTCTCCTTTACGAGGCGTGGAATCCCAGCCGGTGAAAGCTCCCGGAATCCGCTTATCATCCGTAGGAATCCGTTTCAGGATCTTATCCCACACATCCGTATATTGCATGATCTCCAGCTTGGTATGATCGATATTGATTTTTACCTTGAAGGTACGTTGTGCCCAGGAAAGAAATTTATACCCATACTGGCGGATAGCCATCACTGCACCGCTTCGGTTGTCGGAAAAGGCATAGGCAGGCTGGTGTTCCACACCGTAAGTAAACCTTGAATCATCCCGGTTCTTCTTCATTCCGAAGTAATAATTCTGATAGGCAAATGCGATGCCGGGGAGGCCTGCTTCTGCCGCCCGTTTCTGTAAATGATCCAGCATATCATTAAGATGAGGAATATCTTCCGGGTTAAAGATCAGAAGAAGCACTTTACCCTCTTCGTTCCGGATATAGCGCTCATCCTGAAAGAAAGGAAGCAGGTAATCAAAATGAGCATCCCAGTCTTCCTCTCCCCCATAGGTCTGAGCGATCAGCATGGTATTATTCCCGCTCCAGGAATCCGTCCAGTTATGGTTGGCCCAGGATATACAATACCGAAGGGGGATCTCCTTATGCTCCAGCAACAGCTCCAGGGGTTTCTCCAGAAGTTTTCGCCCCTGGATCCAGTAGTGGTAAATGCAAAAACCATATATCCCATAGGAATTGGCAAGGTCTGCCTGCCATTTCAGTACATCCGGATTTAACAGGTTATAATAATTCTTCTCATAAGGTACCACCGGTTGACGGTGCCCCTCGTACAAAGGCACAGCCTTACGCACATTGGTCCACTCCGTAAACCCTTTTCCCCAGAAGGAATCATTCTCGGGGATTTCATGAAATTGCGGAAGATAAAACGGTATGATCTTCATGTCCGGTTGGAGGTTTCTCCTTTTTGATAAAAATGCTCGATACAGGAAGCGACCCATTTGGGCCAGAATCTGCACAGCATATCATAGTCTTCTTTGGTTCGGTCGTGATCCGCGATGATCTCCGATGTAGCGGAGCCTTCATGGATCCGATGATGCATCAATACTTCCGGCACATACACAAACGCACCGTTCTTCCCGGATAACTGTTCCCATAAGAGCCAGTCGATATTGCTGCGATACCCCGGCGTAAAGGGGTTTTCCGGAAGAGCATTTTTCACATAGGTTACCGTCGGGCAACTGATGGAATTCCCCAGCGATATGACCCGTCTCTTCCAGAAGCGGGAAGATTGTCTTTTTGTTTTTCGAAGAGGTGACAATAATCTCCGCTTCACAGTAAGAAGCTGATTGGCATCCACTTTCGTGCCATTTCGTAATTCCCCGTAATCCGTAAATGCGATCTGGGGATCTTCTGCCCCGGAAAGCGCGGCAACCACTTTTTCTGCATACATAGGCTCATAAGTATCATCCTGATGAGCAATGGTCACATAATCGGCATCGATAGCTCTGTAGGCGGCATTCCAGTCATCGGCGATCCCTCCCGGAAGCCTTTCATGGCTTTGAAGAGAGATCCTGTATGTTTCAGCCAGCGTCCGGATCTTCTCGTTCGGTGTAGATGTGACAATCTGTATGGGAGATGGCAACGTCTGCTGTAACAGGGACTGTATACAGTCCTCCAGATAAGGGCTTTCTCCGTATGCAGAGATCACAAATCCATGGGTTGGCTGTTTCGGGTTACTCATGCTTTTCCTCTTTATCCAGTTCCTTTATCTGTTCTTCAGTATTTTCGGACCGTAAGGCGATCTCTGCTGCCATGACTTCCATCTTATTCTCCATGGTGGAGATCTGAATGGATAAGGATAACAGTTTTTCCAGAAGTAAGCCTATGATCACCAGATATACCAGGTTAGCCGGAGACATGATCCCCAGCAGATCACACAATGCATAGGTGACTCTCGGGAAGATTCCCAGAATTGCCAGTATAATGGCAAATACCAGCCAAAAGGCGGCATCCTCCTGGCGCACCTTACTTTTACGAATCTTATGACAGATCAAAAAAGCCGTTCCGAGCGATGCAATTAGGAGCAATATACGTAATATTGATGACATTTTTTAGTCCTTTCGAATCCACTGGAAGATCCAGATGTTAAACAGTACATGGGTCATATAGTAAATCGATGAAGAGATCCCCAGATAGCTTTTCCCGTTATGACGCTCCTGCATTTCCACCTGCACTTCTTCCACTTTGGTTCCGTGATTGATGAGATAGGCAATGGAATCCGGCTCCGGGCGATAATTCAGCTTATAGCCAAACTTCTTGATCATTTTTTTGTTATACAGACGCATACCACTGGTCACATCCCCGATGTATTTACCACCGGTAGTTACAAATACCGAACCGGAGATGATCTTGCTGCCCAGCATACGTAAGCTGAAGGGTTTCTTCTTTTCCTTAAAGCGGGAACCGATGACGATATCCGCTTCCTTTTCCTTCATGCAGGCTAACATCGCCTCAATATACCGTGGATCGTGCTGCCCGTCTCCATCCAACTGGATAGCATAATCATAATCATAATAGTTGGCATACTTCATGCCGGCCCGCACCGCACCTGTAAGCCCCACATTGACCGGAAGATCCATATACCGGATCCCGGCTTCATGGCACACCTTACGGGTGGCATCGGATGAACCGTCATTTATCACAATATAATCGTATTGGGAATAATGGGTGCG
>JAIKYN010000184.1 GCA_024683155.1 Lachnospiraceae bacterium
ACCTTTCCTGTAACAAGAACCAGTGTCCATGGCATGAATTCCACAAACAGCATGGACAAAAGCACTTTCCGGTCTTTCTTTCGCACGCTGTAGATCAGGAATACTACAAGTAAAAAGCAAGCAGACAGCAAGTAAAAGCGAACGCCCACATAGAAAATTCCGTTTAGTCCAAACAGGAGAACAATATACTGCAAATAGGACCGGATGGTAGCTCCGGCGCCACTGTTGAAGATCCATCCCAGATACAGACTCCGGGTCTGTCCTTTTTCAAAGCCCCATATACCTATAATTCCGTTTACGATCAAAACGCGAAGAAGCATCGCTGCTCCCATGATCAGGACCAGACGTACAAAGTAGGCCCAAAATTGTCTCCCGGATAATTCTCCGGGATGATACCACAATTCCAGCAATAAGATTCCGGCTGCCAGAATTCCGAATGCTACTTCAAAGGATTCATACAACCCCAATGCAATAGTTAATAAACCGGCTGCATAAAATAGATCTTTCACCACCTCTTTGGTAAATAAACCTTGCTCCCGGGTTCTGAAAAGCAAAAAAACTGCCATCAGGGTAAGAACATATCCGATGCCCACACCATTATGCAGGTAGTACACAAATACCTCACTGGTGATCGGACTGGATACAATGAGACACGCAACGATCGCCAGCATCCATGACTTCATCCTGCCTTCGGAAAGCATTTGCCATAATCCGCAAAAAAGAACTGCAAACACAGTCAGAAACAGTACTCCGAGGAAATCTGTAAGAAACGGGGTAAAATAGATCAGAGGGATGATCTTATTGACCAGAAAGATCACCCACCGTCCCTGTGCAGGAGCCAGCCCCTCAATAAAATAACGACGCATTGCCGTATCATCGATTCCCACCGCATAGTGGGTGATAAAAAACCCATACGCACATAACAGAGTAATAAGAAGTGGTCCCCAATAAACAGGCTTTCTTAAAAGCTGCATGGATATTTCGATCCAGTTTTTGATTGTATTCTTCTGAGCCTTCTCCATACTGCCCTTGCTCCTTATCCCTTCTCTAGAATGCCATGTGTTCAAATCCGTTATACAGATACAGGAAATATCTGATCCCGCAACCTAAATGAAACATATAAGCTCCCCATTCCAGGAACAGCAGGATCCCTGTCACACCGCTTTTCATTTTTTGCTCCAGAAAATGAAAACTGTCTTTTATAAGCATGGTAAGACTTATGGTAAAAACAAAGAAAATACCATGCATATAGCCCCATGAGAAATTCAGATCATCGAATCGATCTCCCTTCTCATACAAAAAAGCAAGGGAGAAAAATGCGCAAGCCATTAAAACCCACGAAAACAGCAGGTTTTTATCCTTTATCAGCTCCGGTAAATGTAGCAGCAGGTATAATCCCGGAAATGCCAGCGCCAGTACAATGGCCAGCGGAATATTATGACAATACAGACTCCAGGCGGAGAAAAGGCCGATACCGATCCCGGTTTCTTCCGTTGCCGGCCCCTGTGCTTCAAACACTCCCTTATATTGGTAGAGCAGATCCAGGATGGTCGGAAGAAAACAAGCGGCAACAAGGATTGTCTGCCGTATATTTTTTCCCTTGGCACGGATCAGTCCTATGAGCAGAACCACCGCTGCGGCCATACCAAACACCAGGGTAAAACTGGGTTTTGTCATGGTAGTAAGGAGTAAAGCAACGGTAAATCCTATGGCTTCACTCTTTTCGATCTTCTCTTCATAATGATTCCATATCCGCAAAAACAGATAAAACGCCACAATGGAAAAAGGACGGGTTGCCAGATAGGTTGCGTTATGATAGGGATTTGCTGTAAATACCCCCAGATACTTATGATCCATACCGGGAAGATATACCCCGGCAGGTGCATAAAGCATGGAGACAAAGAACAGACTTAGTACCGATATCAAGACCACAGCCTTTTTCCATGTTTTCTTGCTGTCCCCAAGATCCTTTTCCATGAAATATGCCAAACATAAGATACTTCCGGTATTTAATACGGTAGTGACCAGCGCGGTCGCCTGCTCTACCGGGCGCAGGAATGTTACCAGCCGTATCAGTGCAAAGAAAACAGGATATGGGAATTCATATCCGCTTTCCTGCCCCAACGCCGTCTGCATATATGCTTTCATATCCGAAACATATAACGGAAAATCATCCACATGGATGCACTGACG
>JAIKYN010000185.1 GCA_024683155.1 Lachnospiraceae bacterium
GAACTGGTCCTGTTACTTACCCATGAAAAGACAACCCCGGAAAACCGGGATGCGAAGATGAAGATTTATTACGATAAGATCGCAGCAAATCCAAAGGCAGCCCTCATCAAGTGTCTGGATCGCTGTAACAACCTGACTACCATGAGCTGGGGCCTTAGCAGAGAGCGGATCTATCGTATGATCAAGGAAACGGATGCCTACTATCCGGAACTGCTGCGGGTGGTGAAAGCGGAACCCAAGTATAATTCAGCCGCATGGCTGCTTAAGTATCAGATGGAAAGTATGCTGGATATCTATAAACGATTATTGTAAGGAGGTATACCCATGAAAGGACCTTTTGATGATTTATTCGGAAACACACCCTTTGATCTGAACCGGGACGGCAAGATCGACGCAGCGGAGTATGCGTTCCTGGAAGAAGTCTTCGAAGATGAGAAAGCGAAATCAGAGGCAGAACTGGAAGATGCCGAGTTTGAGGAATTAGAGGCAGATGAATTCGAAGACATGTTGGATGAAGAGGATGACTTCGACGAAGACGATATTGCTGACGAAGACGAAGATTTCGATGATGAAGAAATCGACGAGGATGACTTTGATTCCGATGACTTCTAAGAAGAGAGGATCATAAAACGTGGGGCAGGGTAGACCGGTATCTGTTCCCCAGAGGACATGCCATGATGTTGTATCAGATGTTCGGTGAGGATATTCGATAATACGTCGGGAAAGGAAAATAAGATGGTAGAAATAAAGACAATCGAAACAAATGGGATCACAAATTTTGATCCGATACCGGGGAATACCAGTGAGTGGTTTTATGGAATGGATTATGCATACGGTGATCTATATGAAGCGGAGCATATCTTTGGAGAAGGCCATCCTTTAAACGGCCGGAAACTGTGCCTGCTCCATTATCCCGATGGGCAGACGTTCTTTCCTGTGCCCATGACAGAAGAGCATTATAGTGAAAGCCCTGTGTTCTTTGAAGACGGCATCTTTATTCTGGATGTGGACTTTCCAAATGGAAGGATCCGGATCCTCCGATTTGATTGCAACGATCATCAGACAACGTTGCATGTAGAGCTTCCCTTATCTACCGTAAAAGATTGTTATAACCTGCAGCTGCATGTCGCACCGCCGACTCTTTCAAGACAGTGCGAGCAGGTGCTGGAGATCGTCTGGCCTGAGAAAGCATCTATTGCTATGAAAAGGCATGAATCATTTTTCCTCAGGGATGGTGAGAGACTATTTTTCAATCGTTGGTATGAAAAAGGAGAAGAAACGGATTACAAATTCTGGGAAGAAACCATTGTCAAAGATCTGGATGGTAACGAGATCGAGACACTTCCCGGAGATGTAAGGCTGATGCCAAACGGAGAGTTGTGGCACCTGAAGTAAGATCCTGCAAGATTATAAAGCAAAGAATCCCAAAGAGAAATATCCGCACATGTATCCCGGGGATTTCATATAAATCTTTTACAGCACACTGCTGCGATACGCCTGAGGCGTCACGCCGTAGGTCTGCTTGAACACCCTTGTGAAGTTACAGGAATCGCCGTACCCCACCGCTTCTGCGATCTCAGAGACAGAGATATCGGTGGTTTTAAGCAGCTTGGCACCTTCCGAAAGCTTTACCTTGATCAGGTATTGCTGAGGAGAGATGTTCAGCGTTTTCTTAAACAGCGAAGTCAGGTAGGAACGATTGATCCCTACATAGGTCGCAATGTCCCCGACTTTGATGGTCTTATAATTATTCTTAATGAACTGCAGCGCATAGTCTACATATGCGTCTGCAGTATAGTCGTAGTTTCCGTCTGCATTTCTGGCGCTGGACTGCGCTTCGATCAGCATGGACAGAATTTCATAGAGATAAGCAACGCGTTTGATCTCATTGGCCATGGTCAGATGGTTGGCATCTAAGATGCTCTGGATCAAAGGCGTATAAGAATCTGTGGGAATGGTAGAGTGCAGGACCGGCGTTTCTGCGGAAAGACACGCACTTTGCAGATATTCGTCTGCCATTTCGCCATCGAAGGTAACCCACATATAGGTCCAGGGATCCGTATGATCGGCCTGATAGTGGATCTCTGCGCCCTTGGGGATCAGGAAGATATCGTTTTTCCGGATCTTATAGGACACATGATTGACGGTGAGTTCCCCTTTTCCCTCCGTCACGAAATGCAGATGATTTTCATTGGGGATTTTGTGATTGTAAGTATAGTCGGGCGGGCATTTCTGCATGCCACAATGGACCAGATATAAATCGTTGGTCTGCCTTTTGATGTTCCGCAGGCACTTGAAACCTGCTACATTCTTGTATGTTGTCTCTCGCTCCATTGCCAAATTTCACCTCGTTCTTATAGTACCACATCTGGTCTGACGGGTAAAAAGTACATCCAACATTTTGATAGTTTCATTTAACATGCCGATATGGTTTATGTGAAAAATGCATGATAGCATATGGGTAAACAGGAAGTCTGTTGTACATAATTCACATATAAGGAGTTAGTTTCATGGCGATCATTTACCACGAAGAATCAAAGAGCTTCCATCTGTATAACCGTTTCATCAGTTACATCATCGAAGTAATGCCCAACGGAATGCTGAAGAATGTTTACTACGGCAAGAGAATCCATGATCGGAGTGATTATTCCTATCAGGGAAACGATGGCTTTTTGATGCATGGCGTCTGCTCCGTGGATGGAGGCCTGGCCCTGCAGCATCAAAAGCAGGAATATCCCGCACCCGGGATCGGGGACTATCGGGAATCTGCGTTCCTCATTCGTCAGGAAAACGGAAGCCACATATCGAGATTCCTATACTCTTATCATACGATTTACGAAGGGAAGAAGCCCCTGGAGAACCTGCCGGCCACCTATGTAGAAAAGAAGAGCGAAGCCACCGGCATCGACATCATTTTATATGACAGTCTCACCGATACGGATCTGGTGCTTACCTATACCATCTATGAGGACCTGCCGGTGATCACAAGAAGTGCCCGGTTTGAGCAAAAAGGAGAGCAGACCATTGTTCTGGAGAAGGCACTGTCTGCCTGTGTGGATTTCCCGGATAAAGAGTACGAGATGGTCCATCTTTCCGGAGCCTGGGGAAGAGAACGCCATATCAAGATCCGAAAGCTGGAAGAAGGAACCCAGAGCATTGATTCGATCCGTGGCGTCAGTGGTGCGGAGCACAATCCTTTTATAGCGCTAAAGCGGCCCCATACAACCGAGTTTACCGGAGAAGTGTACGGCTTTTCCTTTGTCTATAGCGGGAACTTCCTGGCAAAGGTGGAAGTAACGCCCCATGAGATCACAAGAGTGATCCTGGGCATTCATCCGTATAACTTTGCATGGCCCTTAAAGAAAGGCGATTCGTTCCAGACACCGGAAGTGGTGATGGTTTATTCCGAGGAAGGATTAAACGGCATGAGCCGGGTGTTCCATGAACTTTACGCTACCCGCCTTGCAAGAGGCACCTGGAGAGATAAAGAGCGTCCGATCCTTATTAATAACTGGGAAGCCACCTACTTTAATTTCAACGAAGAGAAGATTCTGTCCATTGCGCAGAAAGCTAAGTCCGTGGGGATTGAACTGTTTGTACTGGACGACGGCTGGTACGGAGAGCGGAACATTGATGACAGGTCTTTGGGAGACTGGTATCCCAATCCGGAGAAATTACCCCACGGAGTGTCCGGATTATCCGAGAAAATAGAAGCCATGGGATTAAAATTCGGAATCTGGATCGAGCCCGAGATGGTCAATAAGAATTCGGATCTGTACCGGGCCCATCCCGACTGGCTGATCTCCACACCGGAGCGTTATGAATCCATGTGCCGGACCCAGCATATCCTGGATTATTCCAGGAAGGAAGTGGTGGATTACATCTTCGGCCTTCTGGATAAGCTGATCTCCGAGTCGAAGATCTCTTATGTGAAGTGGGATATGAACCGGTACATGTCGGAAGCTTATTCCAGAACTGCGAAAGCAAACATGCAGGGAACCGTGATGCACCGTCATATTTTAGGAGTATACAACCTGTACGAACGGTTGATCCAAAAGCATCCCGACATCCTGTTCGAATCCTGTGCCAGTGGAGGAGCCAGATTCGATCCCGGAATGTTGTATTATGCACCACAGACCTGGTGCTCCGATGATACGGATGCAGCAGAACGATTGAAGATCCAGTACGGCACCAGTCTGGTGTATCCCGTAAGAAGTATGGGAGCCCATGTTTCTGCCGTTCCCAATCATCAGGTAAACCGCATGACATCCATCGATATGCGGGCCAGCGTGGCGTTCTTCGGAGCCTTCGGATATGAGCTGGATCTGAATACGTTATCCGAAGAAGAACTGAACCGGGTAAAAGAGCAGATCGAATTCTATAAAAAGAATCGCAGACTCTTCCAGTTCGGAACCTTTACCCGGATCCTGAGCCCCTTTGAAGGCAATACCACCTGCTGGATGGTATCCAACGAGGATGCAACACAGGTCATCGCAGCATATTATCAGGTATTAAATGTGGCAAACGGTCCCTGGCTGAAAGTAAAACTGGCAGGACTTAAGCCGGATACTCTGTATCAGGTAAGCTACGAGGACAAGCAGTATGTAATGTATGGGAGCGAGATCATGCAGATCGGTATTCCGGTAGACCGGAAAGAGTTTACGAAGAAAGGCGATTTTACATCGATCTTATTTATCTTACAGGCAAAAAAAGGGGAGGCCTGAAGTAAACGATAGTTAATGCATAGTGCATATAACTTATATAAGAATGGAGGGTTACAATGAAAAAGAAACTTTTAAGTGTACTGTTAGCATGCAGTATGGTCATGGGCCTTTGTGCTTGTGGAGATCAGACATCCACTGCTACGTCTGACGCAGGAGCTGCGACCGATACGACGACAGCAGTAGAAGCCGCAGCAGAGGAACCGGCAGCGGAGCCAGCAGCAACGGAGGCTGCAGAAACAGAAGCCACCGGTTTATCGGATCAGGCATTTGGAGATACCATTAAATACGATCCTACGGTTCCTGTAAATAATGGTGAACCCATCACCCTTGATTACTGGTTGTGGACCAGTGATGAATTGTGGCAGGGGATCATGGATAAATACATGGAGATCCACCCCAATGTCACCATTAATACCATCAACAATCCTTACGAGGATTACTGGGTAAAACTGCCGCTGGCACTGGAAGGAGAAGACGGTCCTGCATTGTTTAACATGCACATTTCTTATCACGACAGTGTGATCAAGAACATGGAGCCTTACGATATCCCTATCGAGGATATAAAGGCAGATTTCAATAACGTAGAACCCCATCTGGTAGACGGCAAGATTTACTATCTGGATACCGGTGTGATGACCGGCTCTATTTTCTATAACAAGGATATGTGGGAAGCAGCAGGTCTTACAGAGGCCGATATTCCCGAGACCTGGGATGAGTTCTTCGAAGTTGCCAAGAAGCTTACCATCCGGGAGGACGGACAGCTGATCCAGGCCGGATTTGAGTTTAATAACTACATCAACAGCAACTACTTAATGGGTATTCAGTATCAGCTGGGACAGAACCTGTTTGAAGATGATATGAAGACCATTACCATTAACAACGATGCTGAGATCCAGGTAATGCAGATGCTTATGGATGCCTATAACGTACAGGAAGTCGGCGAAGCAGATTTCTGTGAGGATGCCATCGTAAGCTTTGCGACCGGCCAGACCGCTATGGTTTCTTCCTGGGGATGGCTCAATGACTACATGAAGGCTAACTTCCCGGACATCAACTTCGGTGTATTCCAGGTACCGGTATTTGATAAGAACAATATCTATGCATACAACCGTGCCAATACAGAGTCGATCTTTGGTATCAATAAGAACGCCGATCCTGCCCAGAAGGCAGTTGCACAGGATATCGTAAAGTTCCTGCTGGCAGACAATGAATCCCTGTTAAATCTGGCTCTGGCACAGAGTGTATTCCCTACCAAGAAGAGCCTTGCAGATGACCCTGCTCTGGAGCAGAATGCAGCGCTGTACTGCCTGAAGGATA
>JAIKYN010000198.1 GCA_024683155.1 Lachnospiraceae bacterium
TCCTGCAAAATGGGCACCAGTCTTTCTCTTTCCCCGGGATCTTTGAAATACTCTTCCGGATGTTCCAAAAGCTGGCCATACGCCCATCCCAGATGGAAGGGAGCAATGGTCTGCATGGGACTGGTTCCGAAGGAATGCAGGGAACAACACATAAACGGGCAGATTGCTTTCAGATGGGGTGGCTTCTCAGAAGCTGCTGCGATCTGGGTAAAGCCAAAATAGGAAAGTCCGAACATACCCACATTGCCGTCACAGAAGGGCTGTGAAGCCAGATATTCCACGGCATCATACCCATCTTCCTGTTCATTGCCTCCGTTGAGATTCATCTTCCCTTCCGAGGCCAGCGTTCCGCGACAATCCTGTACCGCAACGCCATATCCGTTGGCGATCAGTCTGGGAAATTCCTCGTAAAGAGGATCTTTAACGATACCTTCTTTATTGTAGGGCGTACGCATCAATACGATGGGATACGCTCCTTCCTTCTCCGGAAGATATAGATCGGTGGCAAGACGCACACCATCCCGCATGGGGATCATTTGGTTTTTTAAAGTTTTCATAGTTGTTTTCCCCCCGCAGATTAAAAATTGCGGTCCTTTGATGTGAATGATTGGTTGTTAGAATTTATAGATTTATGGTATCTTTTCGCTATTTTTCAGTCAATGGAATGACTGTTTTTCTAATACAAATGTCAGAAAATACCATGCGGCCACGGATTGGGTTTCCTTATTTGCGGCGATGATCTTTGTTATTATTACCATCATTTTGATGGTGTTTTATGGTTGATTTACCATCATATTGATGGTAATATGTCAACAGAGGTAAATTTTATGAAAAAAGAATACATTACTCCATCTTACACGAATTCGCAGGAGATTAAACGCATACGGGAGCAGCTGAAACTGTCGCAGCGGGAATTTGCTGATTTTGTCGGCGTATCCAAACCCACCGTGGAGCGATGGGAATCCGGAAAAGAACAGATCACCGGCCCTATCGTATTGCTTATTGAGATCCTGCGGCGGAATCCTTCCCTGGAACAGGATTATACCCTGCCGCCGAAGAAGACTCCTGTACGGCTGAAGTATTATTACAAGGATATGCTATGTTCCGTCCTGGATGTGAATGATATGAAGCGACAGGTGACCCTGTATAATTACACGGATGATCTCATGTTTCGCGCTTTTGGCAAAAATGAACATCCAACCTACGAGGATTATGAAGCATTCCTGGAATCACGAAGTTTTCCGCGTACACGGGATAAGATGAAACTGATGCTGAAAGAATACGACCTTCCTTTTTATGATCCTTTCCTGATCGTAGAAAAAACCGGCGGCCGCATGGAAGAAGATGATTTTCACCTGGAGATAGAAAGATAATATATGGTTACATTATTTGAAAATAATCGGATCAATAGCGAAACAAGATCCTCTAAAGGAAATCAGCTGAAATGGAGAGATGATACCACCTGGTACAAAGCCGATTATACCGGCTATGAGGGGCTTTCCGAATATATGATCTCACAGCTGTTACGCTTTTCCTCCCTGCAGGATGAGGAATTTGTGGTGTACGAACCGGAGAATATCCGCTACCGCGCCTCCTTGTTTCATGGCGTAAAAAGCAAGGATTTTCTGCCGGATGGTTTTCAGCTGATCACATTGGAGCGACTATTTCAAAATGCCTACGGACGCAGTCTGAATACCATGATCTATAAAACAGAAAATAAAGAAAACCGGCTAAAGCTTCTGGTCTCTGAGACCGAACGGGTAACCGGCTTAAAAGGCTTTGGGAGCTATATGGCCAAAATCCTTGCGATCGACACTTTTTTCCTGAACGAAGACCGGCATACCCACAATATCGCCGTTCTGGCAAATGGTCTGGGCGAGTACCGTCTCTGTCCCATCTTTGATCAGGGTGCAGGGCTCCTCGCTGATACCACCATCGATTATCCTTTAACAGGGGATATTTATGAAATGATGGCTTCGGTACACTCCAAAACGTTTTGTGATGATTTTGCCGAACAGCTGGACATTGCAGACAGACTATACGGACGACACATCCGCTTTACATTTACCAAAAAGGATATCGATTTTCTGCTTGCCAAAGTACCGGAGGATATCTACGACAGCAGCCTGAAAGAACGTGTACGTACCATTCTGTATGAACAGATGCGACAGTACCCGAATCTTTTTGCCTGAGTACCCAGCCATCTCTTCCTGTATTCCCAAAAAGTATGATCTTTCACCTATAAAAAATGCCTGACAGGCTGCATGCGCCCGTCAGGCATTTTGGTATTTTAGTGAATTACTGTTTGATTACTTCTTAGCGTCCATAGCTGCCTTAACCTTCTCGGTCAGAGTAGGAAGGATCTTGTTCAGGTCGCCTACGATACCATAGTCAGCGATATCGAAGATCGGAGCATTCTCATCCTTGTTGATGGCGATGATGATGTCGGACTCTTCCATACCTGCTGCATGCTGGATGGCACCGGAGATACCGATTGCGAAGTATACATGAGGACGAACGGTCTTACCGGTCTGTCCTACCTGCAGATCCTTCGGCTTCCAGCCGGAATCTACAACCGCACGAGAGCAGGATACGGTTCCGCCGATGGCCTCTGCAAGGTCATCCAGGAGCTTAAAGTTCTCAGCGCTGCCAACTCCACGGCCGCCGGATACAAGGATCTTAGCGTCCTGAATATTTGCAACGGAAGATACTTCCTTAACCACTTCCAGGATCTCTGTATAGCAGTCATTCTTGGTGAAGCCGGGATTGAACTCGATCACTTCAGCCTTTGCACCTGCAACAGGTGCGATCTTCTGCATAACGCCGGGACGTACCGTAGCCATCTGGGGACGGAAGTCAGGGCAAGCGATGGTTGCGATGGTATTTCCACCGAATGCAGGACGAGTCATCAGCAGCTGATTGTGCTTCTGCTCATCTTCCTTGCCGGGAACCGGATTCAGAGGGAAATCACCGATCTCAAGTTTTGTACAGTCAGCGGTCAGACCGGTATGAACACGTGCGGAAACACGAGGTCCAAGGTCACGGCCGATGGCAGTAGCACCGATGAGTAATACATCGGGCTTAAATTTGTCAATAACAGATGCAACTGCATGCGCGTAAGGCTCTGTACGATATTCCTTTAATTCGGGATCGTCAACAACGATCACTCTGTCAGCGCCGTACTCAGCAAGCTTATCTACCAGATTGCCAACCTTGTCACCTACTAAGATAGCGGTAACCTTTTCGTTTAAGTCAGCTGCCAGTTCTTTTCCTTTGCCCAGAAGCTCCAGTGCGATACCACTGATCTCATTGTCCACCTGCTGAGCGAAGACGTATACGCCTTTATATTCTTCTAAAGCCATTGTTCTTCTCCTCTTCTCTCTTAGATTACGTTCTTCTCTGCTAACTTGCCAACGATGTAATCAACTGCCTCTGCAGGTGAATCAGGAGTAACCTTCTCGCCGGCACCCTTCTTAACACGGTCAGAAGCCTTAGCAATCTGAGTAGGAGATCCCTTCATACCGATATCGGAATCCTTAACATCCTTCAGATCAGCTCTGCCCCAAACGGTAACCTCTTTTTTGAATGCATCAAAGATTCCGCCGGGTGTCATGTATCTGGGCTCGTTTAACTCGGAAAGTGCGGTGACAAGACAAGGCATCTTAGCCTTAACCATATGATAACGGTCATCGTACTGACGCTTAACAACTACGCTGTCGCCTTCGATCTTCAGGTCTTCAGCATAGGAAATTACAGGAATACCAAGGTGCTCAGAGATCTGAGGACCAACCTGTGCGGTATCACCATCGATTGCCTGACGGCCGGTGATGATCAGATCATAATCCAGGTTACGAAGTGCGCCCGCAATGGTAGTGGAGGTAGCCCATGTATCTGCGCCACCCAGTACACGGTCGGTAACAAGGATGCCCTTGTCAGCGCCCATTGCAAATGCCTCGCGAAGAACTGCCTCTGCCTTGGGAAGACCCATGGTTACTACAGTTACCTCTGCACCGTACTGATCTTTTAAACGAAGTGCTGCTTCCAGTCCTGCTTTGTCATCCGGATTCATGATGGCAAGCATACCGGCTCTATCCAATGTTCCATCGGGTTTGAACTTAACGCCGCCCTTTGTATCAGGGACCTGCTTAACGCAAACTACTACTTTCATGATTCTCCTTTCGTTTTCCCGTCCTTTCCGGAAGGGAAATCTACTTTTCTATTATTTCAGCATGTCACCGGAGATAACCATACGCTGAACTTCGGAAGTTCCTTCGTAGATCTCGGTAATCTTAGCATCGCGCATCATACGCTCTACTTCGTATTCTCTGATGTAGCCGTAACCACCATGGAGCTGAACTGCCTTGGTTGTTACATCCATAGCTACTTCTGCAGCAAACAGCTTAGCTTCTGCAGCTTCTACGGAATACTTGGACTGTGTTGCCTTAGCCATTGCAGCCTTGTAAACCAGCATCTGCGCAGCTTCCACCTGAACCTTCATGTTAGCCAGCTGGAACTGTGTATTCTGGAACTGTGCAATGCTTCTGCCGAACTGCTGTCTTTCCTTTACGTAAGCAACGGTTCTCTCCAGAGCGCCTTCTGCAATACCAAGAGCCTGTGCAGCGATACCGATACGGCCGCCGTCCAGTGTATGCATAGCGATCTTGAAACCATTACCTTCGCCGCCCAGGAGATTCTCCTTAGGGATACGGCAATCCTGGAAGATCAGCTCATAAGTGGAAGAACCACGGATACCCATCTTGTTTTCCTTGGTACCGAAGGTAAATCCGGGAGTATCCTTCTCTACGATGAATGCAGAGAAGATCTTCTTCTTTCTGCCCTTTGCGTCTACCTGAAGATCGGTATAAGCAATGATGATGTAAATGTCAGCCTCTTTACCGTTGGTAATGAAGCACTTGGATCCGTTCAGTACATAAGAATCGCCATCCAGGACGGCTCTGGTCTGAACGCCCTGCGCGTCTGTACCTGCACCGGGCTCGGTCAGACCGAATGCACCCAGCTTCTCACCCTTTGCCAGGGGAACCAGATACTTCTGCTTCTGCTCTTCTGTACCATACATCATGATGGGATCTGCACACAGAGAGCTGTGAGCAGATACGATAACTGCGGTGGTACCGCAAACCTTAGCCAGTTCCTCTACGCACATAACGTAGGTAAGAGGATCACAGCCCTGTCCGCCGTACTCCTTGGGAATAGCAATACCCATGAAGCCGTACTTCTGCATCTTGCTGACGGTCTCTCTGGGGAAAACTTCTGTCTCATCCACATCAATTGCGTGGGGTTTCACTTCTTTTTCTGCGAAGTCCCTGAATAAGGATCTCGCCATTTCATGTTCTTTGCTTAACTGAAAGTCCATGTGAATTCTCCTTATCTTTATATTTGATGGCTTCTCGGCCCGGCCGTTCAGGCTGCTTATCGCTTTGAAGGGCCGGGAAAGAGATGCCGTTTATTTCTTTGAAGCGATCACTTCTTGTCGGTAGGAACCTTCTGACCATCGGAGTAATCATAGAAACCGATACCGGTCTTAACACCAAGCTTCTTACCACGAACCATCTTCTTAAGAAGCGGTGCGGGACGATACTTGGGATCGCCGGTCTCCTTGTACAGAACTTCCATGATGGCAAGAACGATATCCAGACCGATATAGTCGCCCAGTTCCAGGGGTCCCATAGGATGATTTGCACCAAGCTTCATAGCGGAGTCGATGCCTTCGATATCGGAGATGCCTTCGGAATAAACAAAGATACCTTCATTGATCAGAGGAACGAGAATACGGTTTACAACAAAGCCGGGAGCCTCATTTACCTGTACAGGAGTCTTACCAAGCTGAACGGAGATCTCCTTAACCTTCTCAACCACACACTCGGGAGTGTTGATACCTGCGATTACTTCCACCAGCTTCATAACAGGAGCGGGATTGAAGAAGTGCATACCTACAACGGGCTTGGATAAGCCGGCACCGATCTCTGTAATAGACAGAGAAGAGGTATTGGAAGCAAAGATACAGTCAGGATTCTTAACGATGGTATCCTGCAGTTCCTTGAAACATGCCTTCTTGATATCCATAACTTCCAGAGCAGCCTCAACAACCAGGTCTGCATCCGCGCAGATCTCGTTTAAGCCGGTCTCGATCTTAGCCATGATCTTGTCTGCATCTGCCTGCTCCATCTTGCCCTTAGCGATACGCTTCTCAAAACCCTTCTGGATCTTAGCCTTACCGCCATCCGCATATTCCTGCTTGATATCACACAGGTAAACTTTTTCCACTGCATCACACTGAGCAAATGTCTGTGCAATTCCGGAACCCATTGTTCCGGCACCAAT
>JAIKYN010000274.1 GCA_024683155.1 Lachnospiraceae bacterium
GTATCAAGATTCTGCCGAAGCTTCATCAGCGATACAACTCCGTTCGACTTGCATGTGTTAAGCACGCCGCCAGCGTTCATCCTGAGCCAGGATCAAACTCTCGTATTAAAGTTTAATTCCCAGCCAGTCATAAACTGGCTAATTTGATCAGTTCAAAAGAATTTCCGAATCCTCTGAAGAAATCTACGATTTCTTCGAAAGGAATCCTTGATTCCTTTTCGTAAGATCTTCCGTTTTTACTGCTTGTTCTGAATAGCATTACTGCTACTGAACGGATCTAAATCCGCTCGAATTTCATTCTTGAAATTTTCAGGGTTGCATTACTGTTTATATGTCAATGTACAATGGATGATGTCTCATCCAGCGGAGAAGGAGGGATTTGAACCCTCGCGCCGCTATTAACGACCTGCACCCTTTCCAGGGGTGTCCCTTCGGCCAGCTTGGGTACTTCTCCGAGTTAGCAGAATTCATAGATTCTGTATTAAATTGAGAAAGGTTTTCTCTCAGCGGAGAGGATGGGATTCGAACCCATGTGCCCTTACGGACAAACGGTTTTCAAGACCGCCTCGTTATGACCGCTTCGATACCTCTCCCAACTTGTTTTTTAGCGAAATTAATGCGCTCGCCATTAGTCGAGCGCATTGATTATTGTAGCAAACAGCCTATTGGAATGTCAACACTTATTTCCGCTTTTTTGACACAATTTTTTCGCTTGATATTTCACGCTTTTTCTTAGCCAAACAGCTTGGAGAAGAAGCTCTTGATGGCTTCGATCACACCGCCGATCCCTTTGGTCTCTTTGGCTGTATCTTCTGCCTTTTCTTCTGCTGCAGGTGCATCGTTCTTAGGTGCAGTTTCCGTACTCTCAGGCTTTACTTCTTCCGCAGGTTCTTCTCCTGCTTCTTCTCCGGCCGAAATACTTACTACCACGCCATTTTCTACGGTTACTGTTACGATATCACCAACAGCCAGTTCTGCTGTATAGTCTTCACTGGTTTCAAAGGTAAGCTCCATGGTACGCTCGTTCATACCATCTGCAGGCTTCTCACCTTCTGCAGGAGCTTCGCCGGTACCCTCTGTTGTTTCGCTTGCATCTTCAGGCTTTTCTCCGGAAGGCATATCGCCACTGGGCTTTTCTCCACTGGGTGCTTCACCACTGGGCATTTCTCCACTGGGTGCTTCACCGCCGGGCATCTCTCCGCCGGGACCTCCCTGACCGTTTCCACCAGGGCCGCCTGCAGGCATATCTCCGCTGGGTGCTTCACCGCTGGGCTTTTCTCCGCCGGGACCTCCCTGGCCTTTGCCGCCGGGACCCTGCTTGCCCTTCTGATCGGAATCCTCGGTTGTCTCTGTTGTTTCTTCTTCGGATTCGGTTTCTTCCGTTGTATCTTCTTTCTTTTCAGGCTTCTGGCCATCCTTTTGGCCGCCCGGCATACCACTCATTTCAATGGTAATACTACTGTCGGTCACTTCGGTTACGGTTCCTGTAAAGGTTCCGTTTTCTGTATCCATTTCATCCATACCGGGTGCTCCAAAGCCTTCGCCCATACCCTGGGAAGAGCCGCTTGTTTCCATCTCTACTTCTTCGCCTTCAGAAGCAGTTCCCTCTGTATAGGTCTCGCCGTTTACAGTTAATGTATATCCATTCAGATCGATGGCATCTTCATCACAAGTCAGTGCAGCGATCTCCGTATTACCGGTCAGTACCCACTCGGAATCTGCATCCAGCTGTACATATACTTCACCACCACCGGAAATCGCACCTTCGTAATCGGAATCCACCAGATAGAAATTCAGAGAGGAAGATTCATCTACAGTAATATCTCCGTCAATATCCTGATCGGTTACATTTAAGGTTACCTGACCACCATTGCTACCGCTGTTTCCCCAGGCATCTGCTGCCGCCCGCAGGAAATCACCGTCTGCGTATGTGAAATCCACATCGCTCAGATTAATGGTACAGGTTGTATTGGTTACAAAGAACATATGACCATTGTTAGCGGTCATGGATCCACCGGTCATTGTAAAGGAAGAAGTTCCGTTTGATGCATCTCCGGACATGGACTGATAGATCAGTACGTTCTTATATTCGGAACTCTGGCTGTTCTTGGTATTATTGCCGGTTGTGTTGCAGTTTACCAGTGTTACGGAATTACCGCCTTCTACTACCACTGCTTCCGAGGTAGTTGCTGTAAGAGTTGCATCCTCTACGGTAATATCTGCTGTTGAGTAAATAGCAGGGGAGCCGGAGCCGCTGGTTTTATAGGTTCCGCCTTCTACGTTCACATCACCGCCGCCCCGGTCGGAACGGATGGCTGCGGAAGAACCGCCGCTGGTAGTGATGGTCAGATCAGATGCATTCATGGTAGCACCGCCGGTTGTCATGATACCGCCGGAGCAGTTGCTGCTGGTGGTGATCACTGTATCCGATACATTTACGGTGGTTCCTTCGCCATAAGCAAAGATACCGTTGGCATGTGCACCGTTTGTTGTTACTTCGGAATCCGTAATGGTAAGTGTTGCTCCGTTGGTTGCAAGCACTGCCGCATTTACTCCGTAGAAATCCGCCTCATCTCCGGAAGCCTCTCCGGTTTTATTTACGGAAATGTTGGTCAGTGTAACGCTGTTCCCATCTACTAATACTGCATTTTCCTCATCTGTGGAAGATGTATAGGTGGTTCCGCTTACATCCGACGATACTTCCTGTGCATATACAGGCATCGTCTGAACAACCATGGCTGCTGAAAGAAGCAGCGCTGCATAAGCTTTTTTCTTCATATTAAAAATCTCCTTTCGATGTATCACCGTTTGAAACAGCAAAGCTTGTTTGCTTCATACATATACATTCGAAAGGAGTATTTTAAAAATTGGGGTGACGGGATAAAAAATTTTCGGCCAGAGAAATATCCTCCGGCGTCGTCACTTTGAAGTTGTCGTAACTGCCCTCTACCAGGCGGATCTTATCCTTACTGTAAAGTTCCAGCACCATGGCATCATCGGTAATGTGGATCCCCTGCTGCAGAAGTTTGTCTTCCTCCCGGATCACCTTCTCGTACGCGGGAGCAATCTTCTCATAAGAAAATACCTGGGGCGTCTGGATCTGCCACACCAGGCTCCGATCCGGCGTGGACTGAATGTTTCCCTCCGCATCGGCGATCTTGATGGTATCCTTCACCGGCATTCCCACAACGCAAGCTCCGCACTCTTTTACGCTGCTCAGTGCCCTTTCCAGAATCTCCGGGGAAACGAACGGCCGTGCGCAATCATGAATGAACACATACGCAGGCTTTAGTTGTTCTGCAGCCCGAAGGCCGTTTGCCACCGAGTGATAGCGTTCCCTGCCGCCGTCCGCGTAGGCTCTTACCTTGGAAAAGCCGCAGGCTTCCACAATATCCTTCTGTACATGTTCCCGGTCTTCCGGCGCGGTTACGATAACAATATCATCGATAAAACTTTCTTCCATAGTCTTCAGGGAATAATACAGCAGCTCTTTTCCTCCGATCTGAAGGAACTGTTTTTTCTGACTGCTTTGCATCCGTTTCCCTGCACCCCCTGCCAGAACGATGGCTACCGTCCTGCAGGGTTCCTGTGTTCTTGCACTCATATTTCTGTCACTATCCTTTATTTCCCGATCGGACTATCTCTTTTATCGATCGATCATTTTCACATACAGATACAGGCTCTGATTGGTATCGCTGTAATCGTTGGCGGGAATGATCTCCATCATCACAGAGTGGAATTCATCTCCCAGCTTTCTGCGGTAGAACACTCTGTAAGCGGTTTTATCCTTTGCAAAATGCGCTCCGATCCTTTGCAGATCGGTTTTCTCAAGATAGGTTTCCAGATCCTCGGGATGTACCTGACCGGTTGTACCAAAACCGGAAATCCATGCAGACAGCTTATCCGAAAAGCCTTTCTCTGCAGTTTGCTCCGAAGGGTCCATGTTCACGATCTGACAGGTATCCTCGGTAATATTGATCTTCAGGATCTTGGTATACAGTTCACACAACGCTCTGTGCGCATCCTGATGGCCTCTTCGGTCTACGCCTTTTCTTCTGTAGTGTGCGGCTTTTGCCTCGTACATCCGTTTATCCGCTATACCGGCAAGTTCTCGTACCGACTTATGCGGTTCTTCTTCCTTACTGATATAGCCGTAGGAAATCGTAAGACCTTCTACCAGCTTTCCCTTCCAGCCAGCCATGGTCTGATCAAAATCCGCCAGCACTTCTTTCAGCTTCTGATCATCGCAGAATAAAATGGCAATAAATTCATCTCCGCCGGTCCGATATATTTGTCCGTAAGGTCTCAGACTCTTAACCATGCAATCGCTGGCACCCACCAGTAATTCGTCTCCCGCTGCATGTCCGAGGGAATCATTTACCACCTTCAGGCCATTTACATCCAGGGACATAAATACAAAATGATCATAGGAAGAAACATCGTTCTGCTCATAGAAATCTTCTTCATACGCACGTCGGTTTAACAGGCCGGTCAGTTCATCGGTCCTTGTACGATGGATCAGTTTCTCTTCCTGTTTCTTCTCTTCATCAATACTCTGTGTTGTAAAGATGACCTTCACGGGTTTTCCGTCAGCATCCGTCTCCAATGTAATAAAGGAAGCAAGGAACCATCCGATCCGGTTGCTGATCAGCTGGGTCGCAATATACTTTTTATCCTGCATTCTCTCTGCAAGGGTCTCAAGATCCGTAAACTCCAGCGCCCGGTCTCTGCTTTCATCGGTGGCAAGATCCGTCATGGCACGTCGGATAATGGCTGCCGCGTTTTCATCCTGCCCCTGGGAATCTTGCGTTTTATCTTTGGCACTGAACTCTACCAGCGTATTTTCTTTCAGATCGATGACATGGAGGCTGTTATAGATATCCGCAAGGGTACCCAGCGTATTGTAATAGTCATTCTTTTCATCCAGGGCTTCCCGCAGCATGGCAACTTTTGCCAGATCTTCCCGCACAACCTCATCTACATCGTAATGATAACCGCCCAGCAGAAATCCTCCGGGGATTTCCTGTGCCGTACCGCCGCATCGTACGTAGCGCTCCCCCTTCCAGGGATGTCTCCAAAGGTAGGTATTCTCATCGAATCTGCCTTCCTTCATCTTTTCCACGCTGACAAGAACGGAAGCCACGGCCTGGGGAACAATGTTATGAAACCAGCGTTCATAGGTTTCTTCCGGGGTGAGCTCTATCTCCGGAATGCCCAGAAGCATTTTCATGGTATCATCTACAAACATACGTGGATCTTTCCCATCCACCAGTTCGATCCGCCAGGTTCCCATGGCAGCGGATGCGATAATATCACGGATCGCGGAGATCTCCCGGAACGCCCGCCGGTTTTCTTCGTTGAAAACGCGGTTCTCCTCTTCCAGTTTCTCATTTTCTTTTGCGATCACTTTCCGCCTTTTTACGCTCTTGATGATCATCGCTGCTGCGTAAAGAATCAGTATCCCGCTGATGATAAAGATCGTGATCACCGAAGCCCGGGTGTTTTCCCTCACAATTGCATTCAGGGACGAAGCAGGTACAAGGATCGCGATCACCCATTCGGTTTCCGGGATCTTAACAACGCTCATGCTTCCTTCCGTACTGGGGCCATCATAAAAGACTGCCGTTTCCGTGGCACGATGGATCTCGCTTTTGATGGGATCCCTTTCTTCTTCCAGAATACCGATCTGTTCCATTAACAGATCCAGGGTCAGATCCGGTGTATACGCATGATCAAAGGTGGAACAGACCACCATATCGTTTTCGTCCACCAAAAGGCCATAGATATCCTGCCCGTACAATTTCTTTTCAAACAACGGCGCGATCTGCGTGGTTGCCGCAATATATCCGGTCAGAACCCCTGCGATCTCTCCCTGATACAGGAGCGGTGTATAGAAATTCATCAGTGTTTCTTTGGATGTCTTGGGATGGAAATTATTCCAGACGCCGGTATTTCCCTTCATGCCTTCTATATAGTAGATCCTGTCACTGGCATCAAAGGGCTGTCCGATATTCATCACATTCATACCGTCCGGCTGTATATATTCAATGGCGCCAAAAGGCGTGTTCTCCACGATGGGAGAAATGACCCCGGCCGGATTTTCCAAATCTCCGGAAGTCATGGACTGGGATATGGAAAACGATGCAAATTTAATACTGCTTTCCGCATAGTCCATATCGTTGGCAATATTAACGGCAATATATTCCGCCATCTGATTGATTATCTGCTCTGCATTATCAATGATCTTCTGTCCATGAATATAGGTATAGACACTCATCACCACGATGATCAGATTGATGATGATAAGCGGTATGATTACCGTACCGGGCCGAAAGCCCTCCGCTATGATAACCGTTTTATGCAGCGCTTCATACTCGCTGTTTCGTCGGCGATAGCTTCCCTTTTGCTCCATATAAATACTCCCCAGTTAAAAACAATTAATCCTATCCATTTTATTATAACGGAAAAACGAAGCTTTTTCTTTACCGCTTTTCAAATGCCTCCGGTATTTCCTTCACCCCTCTCCCCCGGCAGATCACCGAGGTAGCTCCCCTGTAGGATAAAGGTTTTCCTTCTACATCCGTAAGAATGCAGCCTGCTTCGGATGCGATCAGAGCCGCAGCGGCATAATCCCATAACTGGATCTTCAGTTCAAAATACA
>JAIKYN010000206.1 GCA_024683155.1 Lachnospiraceae bacterium
CGGCGCCGTCTTCTTCCGAAGGAAACAGTGCATAGTAGGAAGAGCGTCCGGCGCATTGCCGATAGAGTTCGCTGTTACGGAGATCTTCCTCGTTTTCCGAGCGATAGAAGAAATGCTGGTCAGCGGTACGGCTGATGGTGGTGTTCTGGTTCAGTAAATGCAATTTATAAGATAACAGGTCGTTCCGTGTGTAGTAGTATGTACGAACGGCTGTCTGTATATCCTTGAAAGCAGACTCGCTTAATGGCTGCTGGGATTGCAGATAGGAATAGATGGTACTGTCGTAAACAGGTAGCACACTAAAAGAGGCCAGTTCATCCAGATAGGATTCCAGATTGGACATCTTCAGGCGCAGGATCTCTTCACTGGTCCGTTTCTGATTACGGATGGTAATGGAGCGATTCCGGTTGTAGTGCACAACGGAAAGAACGGCCGTGGTGATCACCAGGATCAATGCGATGAAAAGGGACAGTTCGATCCACAAGGGTGTGGCATTCATCTTGTCTTTCAGCCGCTTTTTTAAGTTGGGAAATAAGGTGTTTCCTCTCATGTATGATATTGTACCACTTACAGAAGATGAAGAAAGCTGTTTGTCACAAATGTACAGTTTTTAGTTCTTAGATTTCCATTTTTTATAACATATCATGAGGCTATACTTCGAAGTAAAGAATGAAACGTTGTTAAAACTACCAACAGCAGATTGTGAAACAGAGAAATGATTGCCAATAAGGAGAAACTGTTGAATACACGAACGGATCAAAAACGAAAAAAGACGTTAGAAACCATACTCTTTACGTTACCGGCCATGGTGCTCATTGCCATAGTAATGTATATCCCGTTTCTGATGAGTGGTTACTACTCTTTGACGGAATGGAACGGTATCGCAAAGAATCCTGTGTTTATCGGATTTGATAATTTCGCAGCTATCTTTTCGGGGAATTCCAACTTCCTTACATCTCTGGGATTTACCGTAAAATATACCCTGCTGTTTGTGATCGCTTCCAATATCCTGGCACTGGCACTGGCTACTGCATTGACACGAAAATTCAAAATGGCCAATTTCTACCGGGGGATCTTTTTTATCCCCTACATCATGAGTATGACCATTGTAGGCTTTATATGGAAATTCATTTTCACACAAGGCCTGGATCGGATCTATGAGATCCTTCCCATGGGATTTTTAAAATGGTCCTGGTTGGGAGATCCGAAGATCGCTTTTTATTCGGTAGTCCTGGTAGGCGTCTGGCAGGGACTTGGCTTTTACATCGTACTTTATATTGCAGGTCTGCAGGCGGTTCCTTCCGATGTACTGGAAGCAGCAACGGTGGACGGAGCCACCGGTTCACAAAGGTTTTTCCGAGTGGTGCTCCCTCTTTTGGGACCTTCCTTTACCACCTGTATTTTCATGTCCCTGACCAATGGTCTGAAGGTATTTGATATCATCCTGGCGCTGACCAAAGGCGGTCCGGGAACGGCAACCTATTCCACTACCATGCAGATCTATCAGGAAGCTTTTACCAATAATAATTACGGTATGGGCTCCGCGCAGGCGATCCTGTATTTTATCGTAGTTATGGTGATCACCCAACTGACCTTAAAGGCAATGGGCAGTAAGGAGGTGGCGCTGTAATGGGAATGCATAAGAAACGTCGGATCAGTAACCTGATCGTATGGATCCTTTTAACGGTAGCGGCTATCATATACATCTATCCGGTATTTCTGATGTTTATGAATTCCATCAAACCCTTCGGTGAAGTGGTGGCGGACGCCATTGCACTTCCTAAAGAACCGACCTTTGAAAACATTACTTACGTAGTGGATAAGATCAAATATGGCAGTTTGTTCCTGAACAATGTGGAGATCACGCTGATCGGCATCACAGGGATCGTAGCATTTGCATCCATTGCGGCCTACATTCTGGATCGAAACCGTGGTAAGTTGTCTTCTGTGATCTATACCTTTATCATCACACCGATGCTGATCCCGTTCCAGACCATCATGATCACGCTGCTGAAAGCCATGAATGTGATCCATCTGGATCAGAGCAAAGTGGGACTTGGTATTCAGTACTGGGGATTTGGAATCCCCATGGCTTGCTTTATCTTTTACAATTTTATGAAGACGATCCCAAGAGAGATCGATGAAAGCGCACATATTGACGGTGCTTCCACTTTTCGTACGTTCCGGTCGGTGATCTTTCCGCTGTTAAAACCGGTGACCGTTACGGTGATCGTTCTGGATGTGATGTGGATCTGGAATGACTTCCTGCTTCCGCTTTTGATGGTCAATTCCAGTAACAAAACCAAGACTTTGGTTTTGGCGGCCTATACGTTTGTGGGCCAGATGAATACAAAATGGCAATATGCCATGTGTGCTATGTCCCTTACAGTGATCCCTTCCATTATTGCATTTATCTTCTTGCAGAAGTACATTGTGGAAGGCGTGGTAGCAGGTGCCATCAAGGGGTGATGGACCGGGGACTGGAAAATGATGTTAACGGGGTCTGAAGCCATGGGGACCTGTATGGTCGGGATCGCCGGAAAACATAGAGACAAAATGATTGCATCTATGGATGCACCAGGAAGGAGATTTATATGAAAAAGAAGATTTTGGCATTACTTATGTCAGCAGTTGTTTCGGCAACCATGCTGGCTGGATGCGGCAGCACCACAGAATCCGCACAGCCTGCAGAGGAAGTCAAAGAAGAAGCTCCTGCAGCAGAACCTGCAAAGGAAGAAGCGGCACCTGCTGATGCGGCAGCAGAAAGCACAACATCGGATGCTTCGGGTGAAATCTACATGTTCATTTCTTCCCCCGAATACGCGGACGCAATTAACGAACTGATCGATGCGTATAAGGAAGTTGCACCCAATGTAACCATTAATTACGAAACAACACAGAACGATTATCCTACGTTGCTGAAGGCAAAGCTTAATTCCGGTGAAGTGCCTGATATTTTCTCATCTACATCCGGTAAAGAGATCGATACGTATCTGGAATATTCTTACGACCTGTCGGGGGAACCTCTGATGGAGACCATCGATCCTGCGGTTGCGGCAGCCATGAGCTCTACTGCAAAGGGTGGCACTGGTTGCTACGGTATCGCGATCAAGGGTAACTATTTCGGAATCCTTTATAACAAGGCAATCTTCGAAGAAGTGGGCATTGCTGAATTCCCTAAGACATTTTCCGAACTGGAAAGTGCCTGCGAGAAGATCGCAGCAGCCGGTTATAAGCCTTTTACCACCGGTTTTGCTGAGTGGTGGGTATTCAAGCACACCTATCAGAGCTTTGTAAACGCAGCAGCAGACGGTGCAGGTATCAGTACTGCCGAGCTGGTTCAGAAGTTTGAAAAGGGCGAAGCAAAGGTTTCCGATTATCCGGAACTGTATGATAACTATTTCAAGTTCCTGGATCTGGCTGTTAAGTACGGCGATGACAAGCCTCTGGAAACCGATCTGGCAGCAGAAGAAGCAGCATTTGCTACCGGGAAGGCAGCTATCACTCTGGGACAGGGCGCATGGATCGAGGCAGATTGCCTGGCCATCAACCCGGATCTGGAAATTGGATTTGTAGGGTATCCTACTACAGAAGATGCCAAGGAGTGCAAGGTGATCTCCGGTTCTGACCAGGCCCTTCATGTTTCCAAGGATTCCCCGAACCTTCAGGCGACATTGGATTTTGTAAACTGGTGGTATACTTCTGATTATGGAAAGGCATGGTTCAATGATGTGGCAGG
>JAIKYN010000320.1 GCA_024683155.1 Lachnospiraceae bacterium
TAGCCGCGACCACCATTTGCAAGGCACAGATCCAGATATTTCCGGTAAATGCCGGTCACTCCGTAGACATAAGCAGGACTTTTCATCCGGCCCTCGATCTTGAAGGAATCGATCCTTGCTTCCACCAGTTCCGGCAGAATGGGTAAGGTACACATATCTCGCATACTGAGGAAATAGCCCTCTTTATCAAAGCTGGTATAAGATAAACGACAGGGCCCCGCACATCTTCCCCGGTTACCGCTTCGCTCGCCCAGTGCCTGACTGAACAGACAGGCTCCGGAATAGGAATAACACATGGCACCGTGAATGAAGCATTCCAGCTGGATATCTACATTTTGTTTAATGCTTTTGATCTCCTCCAGCGTAAGTTCTCTGGCAGGAACCACACGACTGGCACCGGCTTTCTTTAACAGTTCGGCGCCGGACCTTCCGGTAATGGCCATCTGGGTACTGGCATGAAGCTCCATATGGGGGAAGCTTTCTTTTAAAGCCAGGAACACACCCAGATCCTGAATGATCACGCCATCCAGTCCTGCTTCATACAGCGGATGGATGAACTCCGTCACCTCCTTCAGCTCTTTCTCTTTGGTAAGGGTATTACAGGTAAGATAGACCTTTACATCAAACAGATGGGCATAGGAAATGGCCCGGATCAATTCCTGGGTATTAAAATTGTTGGCATAGGCTCTGGCTCCGAATCGGTCACCGCCTAAATAGATGGCATCCGCACCTGCGCAGATAGCGGCTTCAAAAGCTTCCATACTGCCGGCAGGAGCCAGTAATTCCGGTTTGAACATTCTTTTTCCTTCATAAAAATAAGCTGTCATACTACGATAGGAACATCATACCATGACAGCTTGCTGATTTCATAAATCCTTAAAAAAATTAGGGAAATGACAAGAAAATCATCATTTCTTGGAAGCTTCCAGTTTGATCAGCTGCTTCTCTTTCTCTTTCAGTTCAGAAGATAATTCCTTCTGCTTCTTCTCAGCATTCTCCAGTTTGATCTGCGCGGAGATCAGATCATGCTTCAGATTGTAAAGCTCTTCATCCTTGGCCTTGATCTCATCTTCCAAAACCGCGATCTGCTTTTTGGCCTTAAAGAAATCATCCGCCAGATTCACCTGCATCAGGATGTTCTTATAATCCGAGGTCAGAAGCTGATAGCCATCCATGCGGGAATACTCTGCATGTTTGTCATTCAGATAAGTAACGATCTTCTGTATATATTCAACACTTTCATATCCGCTGATGGTGTATACTTTTCCACCGATCAATACTTCGGTATCTGTTTTTGATGCCATATAATGCCTCTCGCAAAACGAGCAAATCCACAACATCTAGTTGCTCGTAAAATAAACTTATACAAAATGTATTATATATCAGAGGCAGTCGTATGTGCAATACCGAAATGACGATATACCGCATCCGTTACCACTCTTCCTCTTGGCGTACGGTTGATAAAACCGTTCTGGATCAGGTACGGTTCGTATACATCTTCAATGGTTCCGGGATCTTCTCCGATGGCAGCAGCCAGCGTATCCAGGCCAACCGGACCACCTTCAAACTTATGAATGATGGTAAGGAGCATATTCCGGTCGATATTATCCAGTCCCAAAGGATCTACTTCCATAAGATTCAGCGCCGTATCCGCCACTTCTTCCGTGATCACGCCATCAAAGCGGATCTGGGCAAAATCACGCACACGTTTTAACATACGATTGGCAATACGGGGCGTTCCTCTGCTACGTCTGGCGATCTGCTCCGCACCTTTGGGATCGATCTCCACATGCAGCTTGGCGGCGGAATTCAAAATAATCTTCTGCAGCTCGGGAATGGTATAAAATTCCAGCTTATGGATCACGCCAAAACGATCCCGCAACGGAGCCGACAGCATACCGGCTCTGGTCGTGGCACCTACCAGGGTAAACTTAGGCAGATCCAGGCGAATGGATCTTGCACTGGTTCCTTTGCCGATCATGATATCAATGACATAATCTTCCATGGCCGGATACAGGACTTCCTCCACCTGACGGTTCAGGCGGTGGATCTCATCGACAAATAACAGATCCCCTTCCTGCAAAGAATTCAGGATTGCCGCCATATCCCCGGGCTTTTCAATGGCAGGTCCGCTGGTTACACGGATATTGACGCCCATTTCATTGGCAATGACACCGGCCAGTGTGGTTTTTCCAAGACCGGGAGGTCCGTAAAAAAGCACATGATCCAAGGGCTCATTTCGTTTTTTGGCCGCTTCGATATAAACTTTCAGGTTATTCTTGGCTTTTTCCTGTCCGATGTAATCCTTTAAGGCTTTGGGACGAAGGGAATTCTCCACCATTTTATCTTCCGTGGATTCCCTGGCGTCTACCGTCGTTCGGATGGTTCGTTTTCCAAGACCGGATTCTTCTTCAAACATACATCATTCCTTTAAACTTTAGTTTCGAAAAAAGTCGCGGATGGCATCCGCCATCTGATCCAGATGATGGGTAAAGCAATGATCATCCCCTTCAATGGATACCAGCGTAGCATTTTCATAAAGCTCAGCCGCTTTCTGTCCGTAGAAATAAGGCACTGCCTCATCTGCCGTACCATGGACGATGAAAACCGGGCCTTTAAACCGGGCGATCTCATCCTCCACATGAATGGTCTGCGCCACACGGATATAATTGCCTTTCAGCTGCTTATCGTCAAAGCAGAGCAGATCCGGAATATGGGCGGGATCAAAAGGAATACCCAGAAGATTTCCTTCTCTTGCTCCTTCCGGGATCATCCATGCAGGAGAAATGGGCAGGATAGCCTTAAAGTCATCGGCACACATACCGCCAACCAGCATGACCAGAAGGCCGCCCTGGGAATGGCCGCAAAGATACAGATCGGTAACAAAATCCAGTTTCTTTGCATATGCAACCACATCCAGTGCATTGGTCACCCACTTATACAAGGTATGATCCTCAAACGCTCCGTCACTGCCGCCGTGTCCGTAGGATTCCACCCGAAGGACCGCTACCCCCATATCATTCATGGCTTTTTGCATGGCGATGATATGATCTTCCTCCATATGACCGGTAAAACCGTGAAACAAAATACATAAAGGCCCTTTTTCAAAGCCTTCGGGTTTATCCAGTTTGGAATGTAATCGGATCCCGTCACTTTCAATATAAAATTCTTCCATGATTCTTACCCCCTGAGTTTTATCTTTGAATTAACTCCATAAAATGTAACGATATTCATTTGCAATAGAAAGGCATCTTCACCTTAAAGGGATCAGAAATGCTTCAGTGCTTCTTTAATAATGAGTCCTGTATCCATGCCTTCCGTAGCCCCTGCTTTACGTACCGCATGGGTGGATTCCGATAATCCGTAACCCAGCGCTACCAGAGCTTCGATAGCATCCTGTGCGGCGGAAGGAAGTGCTCCCGCATCCATACTGCCACCGGCATCGTTGTCCTCCATGGAACCGAAAATATCATCGGATCCGATCTTATCTTTCAGATCGATGATGACACGCTGCGCCGTCTTAGGGCCAATCCCCGGTGCTTTTCCGATCACTTTGGAGTCACCGGATATAACTGCCAGGCGGAACTCCTGGATAGGTACCGTCGATAAAATGGATAAGGCACCCTTCGGTCCGATACCGCTGACATTTAATAACATAAGGAACAGGCTGCGCTCCTCTTTGGTGGCAAACCCAAACAGCTCCATGGCATCTTCCCGCACATGAAGATAGGTAAATACCTTCGCCTCTTCTCCTGCCATAGGCAGCGATTCCAGCGTATATTGAGAAGCCTTGATCTGGTAGCCGATGCCGCCTACTTCAATTATGACTTCATTCAGATTTTTTTCAGCCACACGGCCGGAAACATATGCGATCATTTATTCCTACTTCCTTTAAAGAATTTAAAAGGCAATCTTCTGCAACCGGAAAACTCAGGATGAACCTTTTCTGATCCCCTGCACGACATTACGAAGATACGGTAACAAAAGTCCGCTGATAAAGCCTATGAGCAGCCCGGTCACCAGTCCCGACAAGACCAGGACCGGAGCATAATACCCCACGTTCCAGGTCTCCACTACCAGCATGGCCACCAGCAATTGTCCCAGATTATGAAAAATACCACCGGCTGCGCTGATCCCCATAAGGCCAAAGTCTTTCTTTCGAAGAAGGACCATGACTCCGAAGCTTAGCAAAGCTCCTGCCAGGGAATACAAAATAGAATACAGATTTCCGAATAAAAAACCGGCCAGTACAATACGAAGCAGATTCACGAGAAGAGCCGGGCCGTTTCCCAAAAGGTCCATGGTAATGAGTACCATCAAATTGGCCAGTCCCAGCTTCATTCCCGGGATCCCGTAGAAAAAGGGGATCAGGCTCTCCACATAAGAAAGGATCAGCCCCAGGGCAACCAGAAGCCCCATGTATGCCGTTTTGTGGGCCACATTTATCTCATGCATATACAACTTTCCTTCTTAATTGGTCACCGCATCCAGTTCCGGCTCATTCTCCCGGCCGCCTTCAATGGTGATCACCAGTTTATGAGGCAGGCAAATGATGGCCTCTCCTCGTCTGGAAATGGATTTTTGATGAACGCAGAGCTGATCGGGACAATCCGCATCCGTTACCGACGTTTTCCCTCCGGAAATGGTCAGCACATTACGGCCTTCCGGAAATACCAGTTCATAGACACCGCTTCCGTGAAGGTCATATTCATTCACCACTTCTCCATTATAAGACACAATGACCTTCTCTCCCACACCCAATACGCCAAAATACCAGATCAGCGCAAGGGCCCCTGCGAGAAGAAGGCCAAGTATCAAGATAAATACATCTTTCCGTTTTACAAGCTTCATTACTTCTGATTAATGTAATTGATCAATCCTTCTGCATCAATGATCTTCTGCATAAATGCAGGGAATGCTTCTCCCTGATAAGACTTACCGGTGGTGACGTCCTTAATAAGACCGGTATCGAAATTGATCTCTACCTCGTCTCCGTCCCGGATCTCTTTGGCAGCTTCCGCGCACTCAATAATGGGAAGACCGATGTTAATGGAATTCCGATAGAAAATGCGGGCAAAGGTCTCAGCGATGACACAGCTGATCCCGGATGCTTTAATGGCAATGGGTGCATGCTCTCTGGAAGAGCCGCAGCCAAAGTTCTTATTGGCAACCATGATATCACCGGTATGAACCTTGTTCTTAAATTCCGGATCGATATCCTCCATGCAGTGAGAAGCCAGTTCTGCATGGTCTGTCGTATTGAGATAACGTGCGGGGATGATCACGTCTGTATCTACATTGTCCCCGTACTTAATAACCTTTCCTTTTGCTTCTTTCATGAAGTCCTCCAAATGTTCCGTGTCCGGCTTGGCACCGGATCACCCTTTGTCTATCAACGATTCAGTTTAAACCGTAGCGGGATCGGTCAGATATCCGGTCAGCGCACTGGCAGCAGCAACTGCAGGAGAAGCCAGATAGATCTCGGAATCCACATGTCCCATACGACCTACAAAGTTACGGTTGGTAGTGGATACACAACGCTCGCCCTGCGCCAGAACGCCCATATAACCGCCAAGACAAGGTCCGCAGGTAGGGGTGGAAACAATGGCACCTGCCTGGATAAAGGTCTTAAGTAAGCCTTCTTCCATGGCCTGCATGTAAATTGCCTGGGTAGCAGGGATGATGATCACGCGGATCCCCTTTGCAACATGTTTTCCCTGAAGGAATTCCGCAGCAATACGAAGATCGTCCAGACGACCGTTGGTACAGGAACCGATCACCACCTGATCGATCTTAATGGGCTCTTTGATCTCATCAAAGGTATGTGTATTTTCAGGCAGATGAGGGAATGCCACCGTAGGCTTGATCGCCCCCAGATCAATGGTATATTCCGCAGTATATTCTGCATCTGCATCTGCTTCATAGATTACATAAGGACGGTTGGAATGCTCTTTCATATAAAGCTCAGCCAGTTCATCCACGGGGAAGATCCCGTTCTTGCCGCCGGCTTCAATGGCCATATTGGCAATGGTGAAACGATCATCCATAGTCAGCTCTGCAATGCCGGGACCGGTAAATTCCATGGACTGATACAGTGCGCCGTCTACGCCGATCATTCCGATGATGTGAAGGATCACATCCTTGCCGCTGATGAAGGGAGCTTTCTTTCCCACAATATTGAATTTAATGGCGGAAGGTACCTTAAACCAGGCTTTACCGGTCGCCATACCGGCTGCCATATCCGTACTTCCTACACCGGTAGAAAATGCACCCAGTGCACCGTAGGTACAGGTATGAGAATCTGCACCGATGATCACGTCCCCTGCAACCGTAAGACCTTTCTCCGGCAGCAGTGCATGTTCGATGCCCATCTCTCCTACTTCAAAGTAATTGGTGATCTCATGACGACATGCAAATTCACGGACACACTTGCAGTTCTCGGCGGATTTAATATCCTTGTTGGGAACAAAGTGGTCGGGAACCAGTGCGATCTTATGACGATCAAATACCGAATCCCTGGAGAATTTTTGCATTTCCTTGATGGCTACCGGGCTGGTGATATCGTTTCCCAGTACCAGATCCAGGTCTGCCTCGATAAGCTGTCCGGCATGTACTTCCGGAAGGCCTGCATGCGCAGCCAGGATTTTCTGAGTCATTGTCATTCCCATAACGTTTCATCTCCTCAATTAAAATAGCGAATACAAAGCACCACATCGGTTACCAGAAGGATCAGTCCTCCCAGCAGATAGCCCCTTGTTTTCGGCCGATATCCGTAATTATATCCTACATAGATGCCAATGATGACTGCCAGTACCGATACACTGAGCAGAACGATGAGCTGATGGATCATACTGGTTTCCATGAACCCGAAACCAACACCGGCCACCAGACCGTTTAAACCTACAATGGCAGAGATCTGCAGGATGTTATTCACTTTAATGGAATCTTCTCTGGATTCGATCACATCTTCATTTTTATGAGCCAGGAACAGCATTCGCATGGCTATGACACCAAAAATGATGATGGACAGCACCTGCAGCAGGAACTTGCCGCTCTCATTGGAATCGGAAAGCGTGAAGTGCAACATGCCAACCAGAAGATTTCCGATGATCACCGTAACCAACTGCCAGGTGGCAAAGATGGCGATCAACTGAAATAAAGTTTTTTTATGGATCTTGGAAAAGACAGCACCTTTGCATACAACAATGGCAAAGATCTCCAGTCCCAGTCCGATTGCGATCAAAATAATCTCATGTAACAGCATAACCTAAACCTCTTACTTCATAACGTCCAGCATGGATGTGCGAAGGATGTAATTCATAACTTCCGACATCTCTTTCGGAGAGATGGGCATATTATCCTTGATCCAGGAAATGGTCACATCCGCCACATATCCTGCATAATAATCAGCAAGCCGATCTTTGGTCAGCCACCAATTGGGAAGATTCACATCTTTACCACCCAGTGTTTCCAGCCCCATATTCTTAAGGCCGCTGCGGATCATGCTCTCAAAGGAATTCTGTCCTTCCAGATGCGAAGCCCGACGATAGAAATTCTTTTCTTTGTACAGATTGGTAAAGATGATCAGCAAGGCTTCATCGATATAGCCCTGTAATGCGAGAACCTTGGAAGGTTCAAAGATATCGCTTTGAATGATCCATTCCAGAAGCTCGTACTTGTCCTGGAAATGGTTATAGAATGTAGGACGGATGAGCCCTGCTTTGTCCGTGATCTCCTTGATGGTGATCTTCTCAATGGAATTGGTCAAAGCCAGTTCTTTAAAACTCTCTGCAATTGCCACATCAACCGAATTCCTCGTCTGCAGCATGGATCTCCGTCTCTCCTTTTTTATTCAAATTAAGGAGGTAAGTGAGAACTCACCTGCCTCCTTAACTTCATTCATTATACA
>JAIKYN010000322.1 GCA_024683155.1 Lachnospiraceae bacterium
TCCGCCGCCCTTGACATAATCAAAGCTTCCCTTGCCGAATACCGCCAGCTTGGTCCCGGCCCCAAAAGGGAGCACCTTCTCTTCGTTCTTCAAAAGCACCATGCCTTCCAAAGCAGCCGCCTTGGACAACGCAATATGCTCTGCACTGCCTGTGACCGGATGTCCCGGCTTTAAAGGCAGAGAAGGTTGATAGATCAATCGTGCAAAACGTCTCATATTTAACCCTCCAACTTGTCATTCGTTTTACTACTGATTTGATATACTGCTAACTTATTTTCTTCTCTCATTCTATCGTTTTTCCGGTGCAAAATCACCTGCATTTTTTATATTCGGTATCATTTTTTGATATAATGAAACGAGGGCATTTTCACGAAAAACAGGAGGCTTTTTATGTACCACAACAAACAGATCGCAGTCTTTATCTCACATATCTACGGAGAGTATCAGACCAACCTGTGTCAGGGCATCCTGGATACCGCTTCGGAATACGGCTATCACGCCGAGGTGTTTACCACCAGTGACGGAGAAAATCTGGGCCGGTACAACCTGGCGGAAGACCAGATCGCGACGCTGCCTCAGTATGACGATTTCGACGGCATCATCTTTGCTTCCGGTACCTATGTCAATCCCGCCCTCAGGGACAGTTTGTCCCGCACATTCCTGGAGCTGGAACAGTCCCGCAACAAGCGATGTGTCATCGAGATCTGTAACGAGCCTTCTCCCTTCCGTTCCGTGGTGCTGGAAAACAGTCTGACCAGCGGAACCCTTACGGAACATCTGATCACCGTACACGGTGCAAAGCGCATCTGTTTTCTTGGAACAACCCTGGATGAAACCTATTCCGTAAAGCGTCTGAAGGCCGTTACCGACGCATTGGCCCGCCATAACCTTTCCATGGAAGAGGCCGACCATATCTTATGCACGGAAACGAAAGACTCTTATCTGGCCGCCCTGAAGGCCTTTACACGGGAAGGAGCCTCGCTTCCCGACGGCGTTGTATGCTATAACGACCGTATTGCCATAGAATTCATCATGACCGCCTACGAAGCCGGATACCGCATTCCACGGGACTTTGCCGTGGCAGGATGCGATCATTCCAAGGCCGGTCAGAGCATGGAACCTCCCCTTACCACCGTTACCTTCCCTGCCTATGAACTGGGCCGGAGCTCCGTAAAAAGCCTGATGGAAGGCTTGAAAGGGAGCGGTGATGCGGTATCCACCGTTTTCGCGGAGCCTGTATACGGCGGTACCTGTGGTTGTACCCATTATGGAAAGAAACCGGGCTTTCTCTATGCCCGTGAACTGATGGAACATATCTCTCAGGTAGAATCTTCCATTCTGGCGTCCCTTCGCATGAGCTCTTATTTTCCCATGATCGATGACCTGGATGAAGCCATCTCCTATCTGGAGGAATACATCGGCAGTATTGCGGATCTTACGGGATTCTATATGTGTCTTTACGGGAACTGGGATCAGCCGGATCCGGCCGTACAGGCAGAGCTGTATCCGGAAAATGAGCCCCTGTTTGCGGAAGACCAGGTTCTTTTAAAGCTGGCCTATCAGAACGGTGAAAAGCTTCCGGAATGTTCTTTCCAGAAGAAATCCCTGCTGCCAGCTTTCCTGACGGCATCGCTGGAAGAATCGGTGATCATCTCTCCCCTGACCTACGGCGAACGTCTCTTTGGCTACATCGCCTTATCCTTCCGCAATGACCGGATCCACTATCCGTTCCAGCTGATCCAGTGGATCGCCACCATCAGCCAGCTTCTGGAAAAGATCCGTTCCAAGAAACAGGCGCTTCTCCTTACCGGCAAGCTGGAGGATTTTTATTACACCGATTCTCTTACCGGCCTGTACAATCGGGACGGTTTTCAGCATTTCTTTAACAAGGAGTATGACCTGCTGCTTCTGATCTCTCTGGATGATTACGGGCAGATCTGTAAAAACTATGGTTCCCAGGAAGGGGACTTTGCCCTGGCAGTCCTTAGTCAGGCCCTTACCTCACAGATGTCCGACCTGCTGCTGCCGGCTTATTTAAAAGACGGCCTGTTCCAGCTGGCCCTGAAGGGGGATGAAGCATTCTGCGAAGATCTGATCCTTAAGATCCGTAAATATCTCACGCATTACCAACAGCTCAATCCCCGTCCATATGAAATAAAGGCCAGATTCGGTTACACGAACATAACCGGATCCGACCTTCCTTTTGATGCATTATTTGCTGCTGCCGAGGAGGATCTTCACTGATTCCTTCCCGGCAGAGCACTTTTTTTGTTCCCAGATGTTTCCTGCAGATCACATCTCTTTGTTTCCGGGATATTCCTGCAGATCGCATCTCTTTTTTCCGGAATACTCCTGCAGATCACATTTCTTTGTATCCGGGATTTTCCTGCAGATCACATCTCTTCTGCCAGTTTCTCCATATCTTCCACAGCCTTCTCAAAGACTTCCAGCGCTTCGTCCACAGGCTTACCGGTAGACATATCCACACCTGCGATCTTCAGCAGGCTTACGGGATCCTGCGTGCAACCACTGGATAAGAACTTCTTATACTGCTCAACCACCGAAGCATCTCCCTCCAGGATACGATGGGCAATGGCAACTGCTGCCGAGAAGCTGGTGGCATACTGATATACATAGAAGTTGTAATAGAAGTGCGGGATACGGCACCACTCATAGGCAATGAGATCATCGGATACCATTGCATCTCCGAAATACATCTTATTCAGCTCCATATAGGTGTTGGATAATGCTTCGAAGGTGAGAGGGATGCCCTCTTCTGCCATCTTATTGGTCTTACGCTCAAACTCTTCGAACATGGTCTGACGGAATAAGGTTCCCTTAAAACTTTCCAGATAATGATTTACCAGGTAAGCCTTCTCCTGGACACTCTCCGCCTTCTTCAGCATATACTCCAGAAGCAGCACTTCATTGGTGGTAGAAGCAACTTCTGCCACGAAGATCTTATAGCCCGCATTCAGGATAGAGTTATTCTTGTTGGAATACCAGGTATGCATGGAATGCCCCATCTCATGGATCAGGGTAAACACATCATCCAGCGTGCTGTTGTAGTTTAACAGCATATAGGGATGCTCCGCATAGGTACCACCGGAATACGCACCGCCCCTCTTTCCGTCGTTCTCCAGAACATCGATCCAGCGATCCGCATAAGCCTTTCGAACGATCTCCAGATAATCCTCTCCCAGAGGCTTTAATGCTTCCAGTGTAAGAGCCTTGGCTTCTTCGTAGCTTACCTTTACCTCATAGTCCTTGACGATGGGGGTGTATACATCATACATGTGCAGTTCATCCACACCCAGCATCTTCTTGCGTAGTCTCACATAGCGATGCATCTTATCCAGTCCTCTGTGCACGGATTCGATGAGATTATCGCATACGGAAGGATCCACGTTGTTCCCGTCTACGGCACACTCAAAGGTAGAACCGTACTTTCTGGCTTTTGCGTAGAAGATCTGCTGCTGTACCTGTCCGTTATAAATGGCAGCCCAGGTATTGCCAAACTCCTTATAGCGAGAGTAAAGTGCCTCAAATGCGTTCTTGCGAAGTACACGGTCTGCGGACATCTGGGTAGGTACAAACCGTCCGTTGGATAGCTGTATCTCTTCTCCGTTTCCGTCCTTTACCGCAGGGAACTTTAAATCCGCATCGGAAAGCATCTCATAGGAATTCTCAAAGCCTTGTGCCATATTTCCGGCAGATGCCAGAAGAGCTTCCATTTCCTTGGATAAGGTGTGGGGCTTTTGACGCAGGATCTCCTTAATGGATACTTCATAACGCATGAGTTCCGGCTTTGCGGCATAATATGCGTCCATCTGTTCCTGAGAAAGTTCCAGTACTTCCGGCTCCAGGAAGCTGATCTTCTCAAAGGTGTCGTTATAGGTAGCCAGTGCCTTGGACTTTAATTCCTGACCTCTGGGATTGGCGGTATCCTGATCGCAGCTCATGGATGCATAAGCATATAAGGAATCTATACGTACATTGAGTTCCTCGTATTTCTCAAAAAATGCCAGAAGATTCTCTGCACTTTTCGCTACCTTGCCTGCGAATGCCGCCAGTTCGTCTCCCAATCTCACGACTTCCTGTCTTGCTTTTTCCCATGCATCGGCATCTGCAAAGATGTCTTCCAGTCTCCAGGTCAGTTCTACGGGGACTTCACTTCTTTTGGGGAGAGCTTTTTGTAAATCATTTGCCATTGGTATAACCTTCTTTCTTATATGTGTTGCATATTCCTGCGGTACTCACTGGGAGATACGCCGCAGGTCGCCTTAAAGATCTTCATAAAGTGTTTCTCATTGTCATAACCCACTTTCTGAGCGATCTCTATGATCTTCTCATCGGTACTTTCCAGCAGTTTCTTCGCTTCCCGGATCCGGATCTCCTTCAGGAAATTCACGAAATTCTGCCCGGTATACTGCTTGAAGGAATAGGAAAACAAAGAATAGTTCATGGATACGTAGTTGGAAACCACAGCCATATTAAGGTCACTTTGATAATTGGCTTCGATGTACTCCACCGCCAGCTTCATCTTCTGATCCGACCGGTTCTCTTCTTTCCGGGAGGACAGCTCTTCATGCATTTCCAGCAGGCGATCCATAAAGGCGCCTCTGAAATCTACCAGCGAGTTATACATGATCACACTTTCCGGTCCTGTATCCTCTGTCTTTTCCTCCCCTTCGGGAAGATCCCGGTTTGCCTTCTCACCGAACACACCGGTAAGTTCCGACAAGCCACTTTCCATTTCATCAAAAAACTCCTCCACCGTCAACATCTCTTTTTCTGCGGCGGCAAAGAACGCATCCCACTCTTTTACAAGATCCTCGGTCTTATCCGTTCCCGTAAGCTGGATCCTGCGTTCATGGGCACTTTGTTCCAGCAGTTTTTCTCCCTGTTGCCGGAAGAGATCAGGGATCCGCCTGGGCGCAGTGTCTTCCGGATAGAGGATACCGCCCCGGATAAAGCTGTAGTGCCTTGCATTTAATGCTTCTTTATAAGCTTCCTGTAACGATTCCATCCCCTCATGCGGCGAACTGATTCCGGCCGATACTCCGGGAAGCTCGTTAAGGATAAAGGGCTGAATGAATTTCTCTTCCAGAAAACATACATCGGCGCCGTACACATCTTCCAGGATCACCAGATGACCGCTGGTAGATGCTCCCGCATCGGAAGAAAGGGCTTTACGGGGCAATACGATGACACAGTAGGGCTCCTTATAAAACTGGCTCTCATATCGGGAGATCAGATCGGTCTTTTCCTCCTCCGTAATGTGTTCGCCCAGCATAAGATTCTTCATCCGGTGCATGCCAAGCTTAACATCCTCGGTCTCCATCAGGTTCTTATTTTCCAGCTCCGCTTCCAGTTTCCGCAGGACCTCTGTGATCTTTTCCCGCTCCACCGGCTTTAAGAGATACTCTTTCACGCCGTTACGCAGCATCTCTACCGCATAGGTAAAGTCATCATAGCCGCTTACCGCAACCATCAGCGGTTTCTCCTTCAGCTTACTGACTTCCTTTACCAGTTCGATGCCGTCCATTTTCTGCATGCGGATATCGGTAAACATCACATCCACCTTCTGGGCAGAAAGGATCTTTAAGGCTTCTTCGCCGTTAGCGCATTCCATGATCACCTCCACCGGCACACCGCTTCGTTGTACCATGGTATGAATGCCCTGACGGATCAGTTTTTCATCTTCTACGATCAGTACTGTGTTCAATTTCCATCCTTTCTTGGAAGACGCATGATCACTTTGGTATAAAGGCCTTTCTCGGAATAGACTTCCAGTCCGTAGGAATTACCAAAGGCCATATGGATCCGGTCATTTACGTTCTTAAGTCCGATGCCGCCGCCCTTGCCGGAAGATGGCAAGGTGCCGTTCTCCTTATCCCCATAGGTTTCTTTCTCTTCTCCTCCGTTTTCCAACGACAGGTTATCCCGGACCTGCTGTAACATCTCACGGGTCATGCCTCTGCCGGCATCCTGGACTTCAATGACAAAGTCCCCTTCCTGCTCCGAGGCCTTGATATAGATGGTGGCATCCTTTGCTTCCGGCTCGATGCCGTGAAGATACGCATTCTCCACCAAAGGCTGCAGGCTCATCTTGGGGATCACCTGATCCATCAGCTCCTCCGGTATGCGGATGGAAAAGATGGCTTCATAATCATTCCGCAGGTTCATAAGTGCCAGATAGCTCTTGATATATTCCAGTTCCTGTCCCAGGGTCACGGTACCCGATACCCATTTCATGCTGTATCTGAGCATCTTCCCAAGAGATGTGATGGAATCGGAGATCACATACTCTTCATCGATCTCTGCCAGCATCTTAACGGATTCCAGGACATTATAGATAAAGTGGGCATTGATCTGATTTTGCAACGAACGGATCTGTGCATTCTTTACCAGCACCTCTCTGCGGATGTTTTCATTCATCAGATTCTGTACGCGGTTCAGCATGGTATTTAACTGGTCTCCCAGCTCTCCCATCTCATCATTGCTGCTTTTTACGATCCGCTCCGACAGATCTCCTTCCTGCACCTTGCGAATGCTTCGAAGAATGGAGTAAAACTGACGCAGCATACGTTTTACGATATAGTTGATCATGATACCGGTAAGGATCACCAGAAGAAGCACTACCACTACAAAAATATTCCTCTGACGGTATACATTCCGTACATCCCCTGTGATATCCATGACACTGACCAGTCTGCCGTTTAAGGCAGAAACGGGAAGGGTGGTCACAACCAGTTTTCGGCCTTCTGCCTTAAGATAACTGCTGCTTTCCCCCCGATCTGTTTCTCCCTGTCCCATCTGCTGTATCAGACCCAGTGCATATTCCGGCTGATTGGAGCCAAAATAACGGTTGCCTTCTTCGTCTTCAAAAAAGCTCCATTCGTTTACGGTATCCCCATACAGTTCCGGGAACATGGTCTTCATCATGACTGCGGCTTCCACGTAACCGATACAGCCCGCATCATAATCCGTGATCTCCGTTACCAGAGAAATAAGTGCATTCTCCTGGCTGGTAATAAGAGAGGAAAACAAGGTATCATGATAGCCGTAATGCCAGCCGCACACAGTTTCTTCCCCCCACTCCAGCTTCTTCATCCGATCCGCGCTATAAAGAATGGGCATCATCTCCTGCACCGTATTTTCGGAAGAATATACCCGTACGGCATACATCAGCGGGTTGTTATTCACCAGACGCTCCAGATCCGCAATATCTCCCTCATAGAATTCCAGGAGTTCTTCCGTGGTAAAGGTATGGCCCTGCCTGGTCAGCTTTAAGAAGTTCAGCAGTTCCTCGTCATAGGAAAAATACCGGGTGGACATGTTAATGGAATCAATATCCGTCTGGATCTGATCCCGGTACAGTTCCCGTTTGTATTCCATATAGCTGACGCTTTCGGAAATGGTGCTCTGTTCCATGTTGTAAAACAGCACACCGGCAATGATCCCCAGGGGGATCACCATGAAGGTCATGATCACTATGGTGAACTTGTTATTTAATTTCAGTCGGTCCCATATCCGGGTAAAATACTGTCTCATATACTTCGTCGTCTGAAAAAACAGGCTCCTTCTGCCGGTCAATGGTCATTCCATCCCCAGCCGCTGTTTGTTTTCCTGCATCTGCCTTGTCTCTTCTTCCACTATGGCATCATAGCCGATGCTCTGTCGCTGCTTCACATAATCTTCCAGGATCGTATCAAAGGCTTCTTCCGAAGGAGCCAGAAGCAGCTGCTTTATAGTCGTTCCCCACAGGGTCTTGATACGGATCAGATCCCGTCCCATGTCCGTATCTTCCGGAATGGAGATATCATACTGCCCCATATACCGGGCATAAGGGTAGGTCCACTCTGCCGGCTGCTTTAAAGGTTCCTGTAATTCCGGTTCCCAGTCCAGTTGCATCACATTATCCTGCAGCATCCAGTAGGCATTATCCGCTCCGTACAACCGATCGTAGGCTTCCCGGTCGGTATTTAAAAGCTGCTTTACATCTTCCTTTAAAACCGCCTTGCCGTCGATCATATCGTAGGTAACCCCTTCTACTCCAAGGTAAGTCAGCTTTTGTCCGTGTTCGCTGATGAGATAATCCATTAATGCAATGGCGCGTTCGGGATGTGCACACTTTTTGGAGATCATAGTCACGGTCCATCCGTTGATCCCGGTGGTGGGGAGAATGGGATCTGCCCCATTGGCATTTCTCGGTCCGTCAATGGCGATATATACGGAATCCGGATCATTGGCATAGAGGATCTTCTCCTGATCGGCCAGATCCGTTCGCTGATACATCAGGCAGAAATACCGGCCTTCAGCCAGCTTCTCACTGGTCTGGGTCCGCTGGTCCACGAAGATATCGTTGCTCAGATATCCTTCTTCTGCCAGTTGCCGGAACATCTTCAGCCAACGGATATACTCCGGATCCGTATTACGGTCATAATATTTCCCGTCTTTTTCAAAGGGAATGGCCAGGAAATTCTGCAGATACTGGTCAAAGGATACATTGCCTTCCACTTCAAAGATATGCGATCCCACAGGGATCAATGGCTTTCCGTCCACCAGCGGATAGAGCGCCGCCGCTTTCTTTACGGCATTGTAAAAGCCTTCCACCGTGGACATATCCGGACTTCCGATGGCTTCATAGATGTCCTTGCGCACCAGAAAGGTCTGATTGGAAGGAATGTTGTCATGGTTTTCCACGTCCTGCGGCGTATAGGACGAATTGGGATATCCATAGATATTCCCGTCAGATAAGGTATACCAATTGCAGGTGGTCTGATCCGCCACTTCGTAAAAATATACATCGTAGGTATCTGCCAGTTCATTCAGGGAATACACCATGTCATCCCGGATCATCTCCAGATACTCCGGTTCCCACCATCCCAGGGTTACCAGGTCCGGCAGATCATCGGAAGCAATGAGGATATCCAGTTTGTTCTCCTCATTTCCAAGGGGCGTTACAAACTCCACGTTAATGCCGGTTTCTTCCGTAATGGTCTTAGATACCAGGTTTTCGCCCCAGCCGGTAACAAACCAGGAATAGTTCACATACCAGCTTAAGGTAACGGGTTCTTCCGCATAGCGCTGCCAGGCAGGCGTGGAAGCATCGGTTTTATCCGCTTCGGGCATGGAACTCTCCTTGCCGCAGCCTGTAAGCAATATTGCTGTAAGGCCAAGGAATACGATTGTTTTTATCATCTTATGACTTTGTTTCATATATGTTTCGGTCCTGTTCTGTTTCTTTTTAAAACCTGTAATTTTTAAATAAATCTTCCGGAAAAAACTTCTGGATTCTTTTTTGTTCTGCAGCGGCCGGTTTCTCTCCCGCTCTGCCTTCTATTATACCGAAGAAAAGACGGCAATTGTACCCCTGCCCGGGGAAAACAACCGCCGTCTCTCATGGGAGAAAAATATTTTGTATCTGCCCTTCGGACAGTTACAAATGAAGAAAAAGAAACCTTTATCCTTTGACAGCACCTGCAGAAATACTGCTGATGATGTACTTTGAGAAAAATACGAACACGATCAGAATAGGGATCACACTGATGGCTACGGCCAGGTAGGTGGCACCCTGATTGTGAGCGATGTCAATGGACGCACGCAGGGTAGCCATCATGACCGGCAGTGTGAATTTCTCATTCTTGGTGAGAATGATCATGGGCAGAAGGTAATTATTCCAGTTACCGATAAAGCCCATGATCGCCATGGTCGCAATGCCGGGGGATAGGATCGGCAATACGATCCGATGGAAGGAATACAGTTCCGGTGCTCCGTCGATCCGTGCCGCTTCGATCAAGGAGGGAGGCAGTGCCGATAAGGTATACTGCCGTAAGAAAAAGACGGTTCCGGGTGCAGCAATTGCAGGCACGATGAGCGGAATATAGGAGTTTACCAGATGAAGCTTGGTACACAGCTGATAGAAACCAATGAGGGACAGCTGGCCGGGGATCATCATAAACACCAGAATCGCACCGAAAATGACCTTGTTGCCTTTAAACTTATAAAATGCCAGTCCGTAAGCGGTTAAAGCGGAGAAATAAGCGCCCAGGGCGGTGGCGGGAACGGCAACCCAGATACTGTTTCTGATTCCCACGAAAATGTTGAAATAATCAAATAAGATGTCCCAGTTTTCCTTCAGGGCATGGCCCGGAATGAAGGTAAAGGATCGGGAGATCTCTGCTCCGGTTCTGGTGGCGTTTACCAGCATCAGGATGAACGGAAGCATACAGGTCAGCGCCAATACCACCAGGGCAATGTAGACCAGGGATCTTTTAATGTTATAACCTATGGAATGTCCCATTTTTACGCCTCCTTCGGATTAAATAACTTCAGCTGGATCAAAGATACCGCCAGAATGATCAGGAACAGCATGTAAGCAACAGCGGATGCATAACCGGTCTGCACGGTACCTGCGGTAAATCCGAACTTATACAGGTACATCATGACGGTCTGCAGCGAATTATAAGAAGCACTTGCCTTATTGCTCATCAGGAAGGGCAGATCGAACATCTGAAGACCACCGATGAGGGATGTAATGGCTACATACATCATAATGGGCTTTAACAGAGGTAAGGTGATCCTGCCGAATACGGTCCAGCGGCCTGCACCGTCAATAGCGGCTGCTTCAAAATAGTCCTTGGAAATACCCTGTACACCGGCCATCAACATGATGAAGGAATTGCCAAACCACATCCACGCCTGGATGACTGCGATGGTATGTCCTGCATAGGCGGAATCTCCCAACCAGTCTACGGGATTGTAATTGGCTCCGAACAGCTTGTAGATACTGTTCAGCATAATGTTGAAGGTACCGTATCTCCAGTCCAGTAAGGTTGCAAACAAAAAGGCAACACTGGTAGCTGCGATCAGATTCGGCAGATAGTAGATGATACGAAATGCTGCCAGACCCTGGATCTTGTATTTCATATCGCTGAACACCATCATCAGCAAAAAGGCCAGCCCCAGCTGTAATACGATGTTCACGATCCAGATCCGTACGGTATTCCAAAGAGAGATCCAGAAAAACTTATCCAGTACCACTCTCTTATAATTTGCAAAACCTACAAAATGGGCATCTCCCATTACCTTCAGATCCGTAAAGCTTAAGTACAAGGTACGAAGTACGGGATAAACACTGAAGATCAGAAATACGATCACGAAGGGTGCAACAAACACATACCCCCATCGATTGTATGCCGTAAGTTTGCCTGATTTTCTTGCAGTTGCTTGCTTACTCATGTTATTTCTCCCAATAGTTTTGATACAGGTTTGGAAGAAAATTCAGCCCCCTCCCTGGAGGGGGCCAAACTCTCTTACCTTAAGGATTGGTATTACGTATGAAACGTTATTTTAATGAAGGTAGAAATTATCGATTCACTGTCAGCTCGGGATAGGTGGACTGAACGGTGTCATAGAACAGGTTCAGCGCATCTTCTTTTGTAGCCTGGCCGGTCTTGATGGAGGAAATTGCTGCGCCCCATGCATCGCCAATGGCTGTGTCATACTTGGTAACCTTAGAGTAATCAATACCCTTTGCCTGCTCCAGCCAGAAGCTGTATAAGTGCTCACCGCCGTAGGTCTCGTTTGCATCCTCTGCGTGCTTGTCCAGTGCAGAGATGAGAGATACGGTATCACCCTGGGATACTTCGATCCACCAGTCAGCGGTTTCTTCGTTCAGAGTACAGAATTTAACGAAGTCCCAAGCCAGTTCCTTACGCTCGGACAGGTTAGAGATACCGATGTAGGTACCGCCACCGAAACCGTATGCAGGACCTGCACAAACGCCCCACTTACCTGCGGTCTCACCAACATTGTCACGCATGGTCAGAACGCCCCAGGAAGGAAGACCAAATGCAAATACTTCTGTCTTCTCCAGATCCTTGGTCGCTTCTGCGAACTGCTCAGCATCCCATACGTTTACGGAATCATCTTCATAGTTCTGGATCTCAGCTGTAAGGATGGGAACCTCGCCGCTCATCGCCTGATACCAAGGAGTAGACCACTGATTTGCATAAGCGGTCAGATCCTTCTGATACAGATCGATAACCAGATCCATGTACTTAAAACGTGCATCGTCAACATTTAAGGTATTGTCTACAACCCATGCGCTGTCGCCGGAGAAGTAGTTGATCTCGGAATCGGATGCGAAGATACGATAGCCTGCATCCTTCAGCTGCTGCGCTGTTTCAAGGATGGTAGGATAATCTGCAAACTTTGCGCCGATGGCTTCGGGATCATCGGTACCGAATACTTCCTGTGCAATGTCTCTGCGGTAGTAGATACCTGCAGGTGTGATCTGATAAGAAATGGCTCTCTGGATACCATCTGCATCCTGGCCAACCTTCCAGACGTAATCCACGATCTGGCCGTCATAGTCCTTTGCGCCAAGTTCGTCCAGGTTTGCGAAGAATCCGTTCTCGAAGAAATCTCCTAACATCTGAGGCTCGCCTACGATGATGTCGGGTTCTGTCTCACCACCCATGATCGCGGTCTGTACCTTGGTGGGATAATTTGCAGGCTCGATCACTACGGTCTCAACGGTAACACCGGTCTGCTCCTGATATCTCTCGCCAAAAGAGCCAAGGTCTGAAGCCAGGGTCCAGATCACCAGCTTATCGCCGGAAGGAGCTGCTGCTTCTTCTGCTGCCGGAGTTGCTGCATCTGCTGCTTCTGTAGTTGCTTTGTCGGTGGTTCCTGCTGCGGATCCGTTATCTGTGCTGCCACATGCAACCAGAGATAAGGTCATAGCACCAAGCAGTAATCCCGATACTAACTTTTTCATTTTCATTACTCTGTTTCCTCCTGTGGAAAAATAAAAATGTGGAAGGGTTTGTTGTGCGCCCTCCGTTGTTGTATGGTCTCATTTTAGTTTCGGGACGACTGCCAAAAAATGTCTCAAATTTTATTATGGTGTCATTTTTTTAGAGAGATGGATCATCACTTCCTTAAAGGCTCCGGAGCGCAGTTTCTCAGCCATTTCTCCGGCAAAAACCTTTTCCGTTTCCCTTACGTTCCCCTGATGATCCATTACCGTAACCTTCCGGATGTCATAGGTTCCGGGATAAAAATCCGACACCTGATCCATATGGTACGTTACCAGGGTATGTCCCAGATAAACGGCAGCCACTTTACGGTCTTCCCCGATGAGATAGGCCGGGATCGCAGGATTAAAGTGGGCTTCCAGTACACCATCCTTTAACGTAAACAGATTCTTTCCGAAGAACATCTCTTTCCACATGCTGATGAACTCAATGGTGGAGCCGGACAATCTGGCCACAAAGCCTTTGCCGTGAATGCTCTCATCGGGATTTTTACTGCTGGCGATAAACGAAGAATTCTCCAGCAGGCTTCTTCCGTAGGTCTCTTCGTTTAAGAACGGGATCGCCGCCTTTTTGAAATCCTCAAAGAATTCCGGATACATGCCTCCACGCAGCAGCTCCAGCAGATACTTATATTCCATATGCAGCCAGATGGATTCGTTCTCCAGCCAGCCGGGGGTAAAACTGGTACAGCGGCCTGCTTCGTAGGTTACATTTTCCAGGGAAGCATTGACCTTATACATGGATAACTTCTCATCGTAGAGATCCGAAGCCTTTACCTTTTCATACAGACTTTGTTTCAGGGCTCTTCCCTCCGGAAGCTTTAAAAACCGTACGGCGCCTTCCAGAAAGTAAGGGATCTGCTTCTGCTCAAAATGCAGAGGGATCACATCTTCTCCCTGAAGGGCGTGTTCCGTTACTTCGTAGTAATAGTAAGAAGGACAGATCCCCCGGCCCTGTTTTAAAGCTTTCTCAAGGCCTTTTCCCACGATCCTCCGAAAACAGGAAAGTCCTTTTAAGAGCTCCTCCGGAGAAAGGATGGTCTCTTCTCCGCTTACCCCGTCATATACCAGTTCCCGGTAGCTTTCTTTTTTATCATTGATGGAATTCCAGAAGGAAAGCTTCTCTCCTTCTCCTTCCATATCGTTTTCATTGGCTGCAGCAATATCTGCCGCCTCCCGGAAAAAGTCGGCAAACTCCCGAAACAGAGAGACCTCTTTGGGGAACCGCTTTAACGCATCCATCGTATAATCCAGACTTCTGGCCAGTTCACACAGCTCGTTCACGGAGCTTCCCAGCATGCCCGGTAAACCGTTTAAAGCATCGTACCAGCCCGGCTTTCCGCCTTCCATCTCGATGCCCATGCCATAAGGATCCAACGCTGCAAACTTCATGGTCCCCAAAAGGATCAGTTTTTCCATCAAGGTACTTTTCTGAATCTCACCCTTGGCATTGGTTACCAGTTTCTGCCCGTCCTTTCTCATACGGGAAGGATCCAGGGCCTTATACTGACGGATCCCCCGATCCGTTTCCACGTACCGCTTAAAACGGGGATTGATGAAGGCACCGGCCCTGAAGTAACTGTAGGTTTTTTCATACAGCATGGTCTCTTCTTCTTCCGGAAACAGCTCCAGATATTCCTGAATAAGGTCCAGGTTGTAGGTCCAGTGATCCGTCCAGTACCCTTCCCCGAAGGATGCGGATACTCTGCTTTCCGCCTTTTCCATGATCTCTTCAAAACAAGGCTCTGCTGCTTCCAACGATCCCATCTTCTTCTCCAGATCCATCAGCAGACTTCCCGGTGTAAAGGCTTCCTCTTCCCCTTCCGTAAAGTAGGTCTGCTTTTCAATGAGCAGGGGATTATAACCATCCATCTGGATCAGGTTGTAGAACATATGGATATTTTCTCTTCCGATAAAGGGATGGAAGAACACGTCACAGCGGCGGTTCTGATCCACATCCCGGAAGTTACCGTTTCCCTGGGAATAATATTCCGGCAGCATGGAGAAATAGTTATAATCCCGCTCCAGATCTCCGTGTTTTCTGGAATAGCAGTAAAACACTTTATTTTTCCCAAGAAGAATGGGTTTTCCGCCGCGAAGCAGGTTGTCCATGTAGGTATAGGTGCTGTAAGCATCGAAGATCTCGTTGCCGGTATAGGTCTCCATTTCCCGGGTCAGGTCATAGGCCAGATCGATGGCCGTTTCTTCCTTCTTTTCAAAGAAAGCAGGGGAAAGATCCTTATGGAGAAATCCCTGCAGGGTCTCTTTATCTTCCACCTGACCGATGAGTTCATAAAATGTCCGGCTCTCTCCGGGTGCCAGGTCCGCTTCCATAACACAGAAGGCACAGGGCAGTAAATTGGAATGATTCTGCTTTTGCCCCAGAAGTTCTTCTGCATCCCTTTCTTCCAGCCCTGCTGCCCGTCCCAGGGATAGATCGTAAGCAAAGAGCACTCCCGGATCCGTGATAAAGGGAAGTCTGTTTCCTTGATCATCTATAGCCAGCGCAAAATTACCGCCCTTTACTTCCGTAACATCAATGGTATCCTCAATGGATGCGCGGACTCTGAAATAAGGCACAAAGACTTTCTTATCCTTTGCCTGCCCCTCTTCCAAATCCTCCGCCTGCATCCAGGCTTTGGCAGTCTGGGTCATGTTCTTCATGTTGTCCTGACTGACACCGTAGCAGATCATCGCAGGCATTCCGTCTACGATCTGCACTCTGCGGCTTAAGGCAGAGGTATTGATCAGGGTCACCTTCCGCACCAGAGCACCGATCCGCTCTTCCGGAAGGGTAAAATATGTGACCCGGGTGGTGAGATGATGGGCATCATTTCTCTCCTGCAACGTCAGGTGATTCATGCCGATCTCCATGGTGTGGGGGATCTCCTCCTGTGAAAAAGGCTCCCGAACCAGTCCGTTTTCCTTGATGAAGGTGCGAAAACCGGTGCGTTTTACGTTCTGGTACGCCACATGGGCCGGATAAAATTCCATAATGGCATGATCCTTGTGATTACTTCCGAAACTGACCACCGCCTGGCCACGGTTTACGTAGTAACACCAAACAGGAATGCCTCTTTCCCCTGCGATCCCGGGCAGGAAGCTGGCAAAAGGGCTCCGTTTCCCGTAATTGTTCCATGCATATATCTGTTGTCTCATAGTTTCCTCTCTTCCCATCAGCCCAGCACCACACGGATGTGGTGGGTGATGCATTCATTTAAAGTACGGATCTTCTGCAGGGGGATGATAACTGCCCTTGCCTTTGTGTCATCCTCTTTTCCTTCACAGGAAGCCAGGCTCTCTGCAGATAGTTTTTCTTCATCCAGATAGACTTCCCGGATCCCGTAATCTCCATACTCTTTATCCTCCGGATTCTCATAGGTGATCTTCCACCGGATCTCTCCGAAGCGACAGCTGATCCGGGCAGTATGCCCTGCATGAAACTGCTTCCGTAACAGTCCCGGCTCCAGACACAGGTCTCCATCCACACCACGCACGCCGAACATCCGGTTCATCACCGTCATGAGATACCAGCTGGCAGACCCTGTAAGGTAGTGATATAAGCCTCTTCCTTTATATCCGAAATACTCCGGAAGTCCGGGGTAGATCTTACTTACCTGCTGGTTCATGGACTGGCGATATAAAGCATCCAGGGCTTTATAGCCTTCTTTTACAAACCCCCGTTCGTACAGGGCATTACCGTACATCACCGCCATATGGGAAAAGACCGCTCCGTTTTCCTTTTCGCCGTAGGCAAATCCGAACATGCGGCCCATGTCCATCTTGACTTCTTTAAAATCCGTGTTAAGGCGATATCCGCCGCATGCCTGATCGTACAAAAGGCTGTCGGCACAGCGGGTAATGGCTTTCACCTGATCCACGGTGGCGGTTCCTGCCAGGATGGCAAATACCTGACTGGTAAGCATCATATGCTCCCTGCCATCCCGTATGCCTTCCAGGGCCCTTCGGTTATCGTCATAATAGCCGTTGTAATAGCCTTTCTCTCCCAGATCGATCCATTCCTTCTTCCGGACATGCATAAGCAGCTGCATCCCTTTCCGGCGAAGGTTCCCTGCAAGGCGCTCCACGGGGATCTTCAGGATCTCCCCGCTTACAGTATCCTGTACCTGTTCCAGGTAATTTCTAAGTACCTGTCTGCGCTGCAACGGGCTTTCTTCACCATCCTGCAGCAGGATCTCCAGTTCCTTGCATATGGGGATCATCTCTCCCATGGGATACTCCTTATCCAAGAGATCTGCCAGATGAAGAAGATTCCGTCCGTAGAAATTGGTAAAGGCTACGCTTTCTCCTTTATCCGGTGCCATGTCCAGGGCATCATTCCAGTCGGCATTCCGAAGGCGGATATGTCCATGATCTCCCACTTCCCAATAAGCGGTCAGGTTCTGCACCAAAAGATGCTCCAGCACCGTTCCTTCATAGATGTTTCCGGTACAGTCCCTTAACCGGGTATCGGGATCTGTCGTTGTTTTTTGTTTTTCTCCCCGGAAGATCAGCTGATCCTTGAAATAAGGTGCTTTCTCATTTAACAGGCTATGATCACCGGTCTGATGAAAGTAAAGCTCACAGGTAAGAAACGGCCAGGCGCCGTGATCCATCCATACTCTGGCGATGGCATTCCGGTCCGCCTTGAATTCCCCCGGTTTTTCTCCGATGATGGTGGCGTTGGTGCCGTCGATCCGTTCTCCTGCAAAATTCCCCAAAAGCATGTGGTGCACCCCATCGGGATTCATTAACAGAAGGGCCAGACAGTCCTGCCATAAGTCTCTCCAGCCTCTTCCTCCCTTGCCATAATCGTGATGCGGCAGGAAGGAACAACCGTAGATCCTTCGCAGTTCCGGCTGAAATGCGACCCATCGCATAAATCCGTCAAATTCCGGGTCCCCTGTTTCCACGGAAACATTCACTTTCTTTTTCCAGTAAGTACGGGTCTTTTCCAGTTCCCGGGTGACATCTTCCAGGTTGTGGTAATCCCCGGCGCCCTCTCCTATGCCTGCAAAGAACAGGTAGGTCTTTGTTTCTCCCGGTTGCAGGGTGATCTCGGGGAACCGTAAAGTGCCTGTCATTTCCTGCCCCTGTACTTCCTCTCCGGCCTTGCAGTATCCTGTAAAGCCTTCCCCTTCTTCCAGGGCCTGTGGTCTTAACAGCGATCCTTCTCCGGTAAAATCCTTTAAAACCGGAATAAATTTTTCCGGATACAGACCTTCTTCCGACATGCCTTCCACAAAGTAAGAAACATCGTTTTTCCCATGTCCTCGCTCATCAAAACTCATGGTCGGGGTTACATGGATGCCTTTACCGGTAATGCGGCAGCGATGGAGCAGGCTGGTCACATGACGATGATCCCGAATGTTATCCGCACTTCTTCCGTAAATGGGAATGGCCGATACCATGGTTCCCGTCACCGGCTGTTTCCCCGTATTTTCCACGGTACAGATATGAATCTCCGTATTTTCTCCAAACGGAATAAAGCTGGTCACTTCTCCCTTCAGATTCAGCACATCACTGCAGCGGGTGACTTTCTGCCACATATAGCCGGCCCGGAATGTTACCTCCTCTTCATCCTCGGTAAATTCCAGGGCTTTCTGCCATGCGCTTTCACCAAACAAAGACCAGGCTTCTCTTCCCTTGCAGCAAAACCAGAAATTTCTGCCCAGATTGGTTTCCGACAGATCCAGTACACTGGCTGGTGCCAGTAAAAAATGGTTCTGATCGGTTTTGGCATCTCCCTTTCCGTAAGGCGTAATGGCACTTTTCAATCCCATTTCCCCGGCCAGGGGAAAGTATAGTTCCGGGGACAGATGCTCCCCGCTGATCTCAAATTCTTCCTCCTGTACAAACCGTCTCATCGATATTCTCCTTTCTCATAATCCAGAAGCATGGCTTCCGCTCCCCGGGTCATCACTGCATTGCCCGCGTCATTGATCACATGGTGCATTCCGGGATTTCCGTTTAACATCACCGTGATGATGTGATGCACCGATACCCCTTCCTTATCCGGCATCTCCATGGCGCTTTCCAGCAGTACCGGTGCGTCCCGGTTATATAAATAAATGCCGATGCCCTCTCCGTGGAAGGATTCCGTCTCATCATCGATAAAGAGGGATGCGTAGCCTGCCCGGGTCCCCTCACGGCTCATCCACACCTCATTGGAAGGTACATCGTAAGGGATCTCGCTTTGATACATGTACAGCCTTCCGCCGTTTCCCCGCCAGATGGTCTGATATTCATGGAAATGCTCCACCATAAGGGCATACATCACCGCATCGTCTCCGTTGATCACGATGCCGTTTTTCGTTACATTTTTATCCCATGCCACCTGGTCGCCGTGATCGGCTCTCCAGACCCACAGGTTATCTCCAATGACCCGATCCGCATCAATGGTAATGCAACAGGTGGCCTGTGCCGGTTCCTGTGTATCGCATCCGCCCACTCTGAAATACAGATCGTTCAAAGATACATTCTTTCCCTTTCCCACCACCAGAAGATTCGGGGAAATGACAGGCTCTCCAAGGCTTTTCTCTGCACTGTCCGTGCCGTTTACCGGAATATAAGCAGAACCCGCATCCAGTAAAAGACCTGCCAGGATCAGGTCATCTGCCCTTGTTTCCACGCAGATGTTTCCTTTTGTGGGACGAAGGGTAGCAAGGCCAAGCCCCAGCAAGATCCTTCCGTTCTGCTGTACCTGCAAAGGTTCCTCCAGGTAATAGATCCCCGGGGTAAAAAGAAGGTGCCTGCCATTTTCCAGGGCCCTGTTCAGACTCTTAGCCGTATCCTGCCCTGCATGGGCGATATACCAGTCGTCCATGGGACTGATATGGCCCAGGTTCTCCGGAAATAACGACAGATCGGTGACCACAGGTGCCGGTTCATAATCTTCTGCCTTCAGGTCTTTGGCCGTGTTCCAGGAAGTTGCTACTGCATGGGCTCTTTTTGCAGGGACATAGATGCCCATATTTTCCCTCGTCTTGGGATCCGTCCATAAAAACAACGGTTTATCCTGTACGATGTCTGCTTCTGCTACTTCCGTATAGGCTTTGGCAGGCCAGGTTCCCGTGGGAAGACCGTCAGGATCGTCCCCTACCATGACCATATTCCAGTTTTC
>JAIKYN010000024.1 GCA_024683155.1 Lachnospiraceae bacterium
GGGATTCCCTATGTGGCAGAGGATATCTTCATGACATCCGCTGCTGCTGGAGCGATCGCCCATGCGCTTCGTGCGGTGACCGTTCCGGGAGAAGAAGTACTGACCTTTGCCCCTTATTTCCCGGAATACGGACCTTATGTGAGAGGGACCGGTGCAGAGCTTAAGATCGTGCCGGCCGATACGGAGAACTTCCAGATCAACTTTAAAGCCCTGGAAGAAATGCTGACCGATAAGGTAGCGGCCATCCTGATCAATTCTCCCAATAATCCTACGGGTATCGTATATTCGGAGGAAACCCTTCGGAAGCTTGCAGCGCTCTGCAAAGAGAAAGAGCAGGAATATGGTCATACGATCTTTGTGATCTCTGATGAACCCTATCGGGAGATCGTATTCGACGAAAAGAAAGCACCACTGATCTCCAATTATTATGATCATTCCATTATGTGTTATTCTTTTTCCAAGTCCTTATCCATTCCCGGAGAGAGGATCGGGTATCTGGCAGTCAATCCTGCCTGCAACGATGCAGAGAAGATCGTGAATATGTGCGGACAGATCTCCCGTGGAACGGGGCATAACTGTCCTCCCTCCATCATTCAGCTGGCGATGGCGGAAACTCTGGAAGAGACCGCGGATATATCTGTCTATGAGACCAACCGGAATCTGTTATATGATGCACTGACAGAGCTGGGATTTACCGTGGTAAAGCCCGGTGGTACTTTCTATATCTTCCCCAAGGCGTTGGAAGAGGATGCCGTAGCATTCTGTAACAAAGCAAAGAATTATGATCTGATTCTGGTACCGGCAGACAGCTTTGGGTGTCCCGGATATTTCCGTATGGCATACTGTATCGATACAGAGAAAGTGAAACGGGCGATCCCGGTCCTTAGACGATTTGTGGAGACAGAGTATCCGGATCGTTAAGAATGTGATATTGAAAAGACGGATTCATTGTATCGAAGAAATTCCGGCATGAATCCTAAAGCAGGAAATGAGGTTTTTACATGTTGGAATTACTTAAGGCATTTCTGTTCGGAATCATCGAAGGGATTACCGAGTGGCTTCCGGTAAGCAGTACCGGTCATATGATCTTATTAAATGAGTTTGTTACGTTGGATGTATCTCCGGAATTCTGGGAGATGTTCCTGGTTGTGATCCAGCTGGGTGCGATCCTGGCGGTGGTGGTCCTTTTCTGGAACAAGATCTGGCCCTTCGGAAAAAAGAATAACCCGGAACCTGTAAAAGAGACAGGTTTCTTATCCTGGTGCAAAAAGGATGTGTGGGTACTGTGGCTCAAGGTGATCTTCGCATGCCTTCCTGCCATCATTTTTGTGGTTCTTGGTCTGGATGATACCTGTGATGCCCTGTTTTATAATCCTATTTGCGTAGCAACGGCACTGATCATTTTTGGTGTTGCTTTTATTGTGGTAGAAATGGTTCACAAAAAGAAGAACATCGAACCAAAGATCACAGATCTTAGCCAGATATCCTTTAAGGTTGCTTTTTTGATCGGGCTGTTTCAGCTTCTGGCAGCAGCATTTCCCGGCACATCCCGTTCCGGCTCCACCATTGTGGGGGCCCTGATCATTGGGGTATCCAGAACGGCAGCAGCGGAATTTACCTTTATTCTGGGCATTCCGGTGATGATGGGAGCCAGCCTTCTGAAGATGGTGAAATTCGGATTTCACTTTACAGGAAACGAACTGGCATTGTTGCTGGTTGGAACCATCACTGCTTTTGTGGTATCCATCCTGGTGATCCGGTTCCTCATGGCCTTTGTTAAGAAGCATGATTTCCGCATCTTCGGATGGTACCGGATCGTGCTGGGTATCCTGGTACTGGCATATTTTTATCTGTAAGTTGAATGATGGGAGTAGGGGAAATGGCAAACGATGAACGCCGATACTATATGGATATCTTGAGAATAATGGCAATCTATGTGGTTATCTTTGCGCATAGTGTTGGCTTCACTCTTTACACAGACTTGAATCCGGATCGCTTTACATACTGGATCTATATGTTTTGCTCGCAGCCTGCAGCAGGTGCTGTGCCCATGTTCCTTATGATATCGGGTGCATTGTTATTAAAGAAGAATGAACCTTATACATATATATTGCGCCATCGGGTATTACGGATGGTTGTGGTTTTACTACTTTTTTCCTTTGTCTGGTTCTTTTATTTGCTATGGAAAGGAGAGAAGCGGGAACTTATAGATTTATTTCTGAGTATTTATACAGACCCCTGGTGCATCCCGTACTGGTATTTATATTTGTATATTGGGTATTTGCTGATATTACCGGTGTTACGTGCTGTGGCACAGAATATTGATAAAAAAACGATGCGGATACTCCTTTTTTGGGGCTTTTGCATGATTGTGGTATTACCTGTAACAGAAACATTTGGATTTCCCCATCTTAATGATCACATCAGACCAACTTTATTAGCAGGTATTACATTTTTTTATCCGTTATTGGGATATTATCTGGATCAGATGTTGATCCTGGAGGATATTACGAAACGAAAATGGATTGCCATTTGGATCGCCAATTTATTGATTTTTGCCCTATCGATGTTTCTGACCTATAAAAGTGGGATATATGGAGGACAGAAAGGGGATATGATCTCATACGTGGCTCCGTTAAATAACATAGCCCTTTATCTTACAATGAAGAAATGTATGAAGGCGAGCAATATCCCGGATAAATGTAAAAAAATCATCATGACTTTCGGGGAATCTGTTTTCGGCATTTATTTAGTGCATTCGATTGTAGACGGCCGAATTCGTCAGCACATAGATATTGTGGGCATATTACAAGCTTTGCATGTCAATCAGATGATTGCGGTACTGGTGTATTGTTTTATTGTTTTTATGGTTTCTGCTATATTAGTATTACTATTAAAAAAATCAACTTTTTTTTCACGGATCCTTTAACGATTTATGTGTGGAGAATAAGAAATGACGCTTTGGGTATATAAGGCGAAACAATTTTTGACGCAGAATATTATAACCATAGTGACATGTTTTATCACTATGGTTGTTCTTTTATTGTTGCTTCAAAATAATGGAGATGGCTTTGTGTTCCGGCAGATGCCAAACCTGGTTAAGGAATCAGTGGTATCCAACCCATTGCCGGAAGCCGGCTTTGAACAAACGGTTTCTTTTGAAGCGCATGATATTGAATATCTGGCGCTTCGTTTTGATGTTGATAAAGAAGCAAATGACTACTCCGGAACGGAGATCCGGGTGGAACTTTTTCAAAACGAAAGTTCCTTAGGAAGCTGGACAATACAACCGGATCAGATCACGAATATATATTATTATTATATCCCGGTGAATCTGCATCATATTCCGGCAGGAGAGATCACAATGCGGATCAATGCTAGCGGAGAAGCCCCGGTTGGCCTGTTTGTGGGAAACGGTTCGGCAGATTATATCCTGGTCTATGATTCTTATTCCCGGTCAAAACTTCTGTTGATCGCATTTGCGGTAACAATCTGTTTGTTTGCAGGGTATATTCTTTTTATTCGAGGGAAGAATACGGAAAGAAGATTCCTGTATCTGTACCTGACATTAGGTATCCTGTATTTTCTGGTATGTCCAATCTTAACGGAACCGGATGCCAAAAATCATTATTGCAGGGCGTATGAAGTATCGGAAGCAACCTGGATCTCACCGGTGAATGCGGAAGGTAATGCAGAAAATTCCTTTTCCATACCGGAGGGATGGGCGACGGATTCCGACAGTATTCATGTTTCCTTGTATGAAACCTGGTATCAGAAAGATTTTCAGATTGATGAGGAAACGCAGAAGCTGTATCAATACAACAATATGGCCTTGTACTCTCCGGTATCCTATAGTGCTCAATCGTTAGGATTTGCAGTGGGACGTATCTTCACCAACAACTTCCTTGCGAATGTAATGATCGCGCGGCTCCTGAATTTCCTGTTTGCCGGACTGTTGTTCTATTTGGCCATTGCGCTGACGCCTGTTGGTAAGCAGTATATTCTTTGGATCAGTATGCTTCCCATGGGCATGGAGCTTGCTGCATCGATTTCTTCCGATACTGTAACGACTGCGCTGGTTTGCCTTTTAGTAGCAATGGTATGCAGATATCGGTATTCGGAACGGATCATAACTGTACCCGAGATGATCCTGTTATATGCAGTGGCATTGTTGCTGAGCCAATATAAGATTGTATATGTGGTGTTCTGCTTGTTGTTGTTCCTGATCCCGCAAAAAGCTTTTGGGGGAAAGAAAGGTTATTTTATTCATGCAGGGATATTGGGCAGTTTGGTTGCGGCAGCATCTTTGCTATGGCTGCATATTTCCGGAAATTTTCTGGAACAGCATTTTCTTCTGAGTACCTATCAGAAAGACTTTATTCTACATAACCCTGTAAAATTCATCCTGGCAATACTCAATACAGTATTGGTATATGGAGCGGATATAGTACGTACCATGGTTGGCAGCAATCTGGGAGCTCTTTCTTTTACCACCAATGCGGCCATTGTCCTGTTTTTACTGGCATTCTTATTTGCCAGGATCTTAAAAGATCGTTATAAGGCACAGAGCGGAGAACAACAGGACCATGTAACAAGCTGGTGGATGGGTGGTATTATAGTTTTGTCTGTTCTGCTGATCCTGACATCCGAATACCTGCAGTGGAATGACGTGGGAGAAACGGCTATTGGAGGCCTTCAAGGACGTTATTTTATTCCGTTGCTTTATCCGGTGCTTTTGCTGGCCGGTAAACGACTGACGAATGGGCATATAACAGAAACAGTCAAAAAAGATACCACGGAACAGGTTCTTTTAGCTTTTAATCTGTGTTTTGTCATGCAGCTCTTTTTGCATTTTGTATTCTAAGAGACAGGTCTGTTATCATCCAATCCCTGTTTAGAATTCCTTTATAAATTGTTTATGACTTTACACGTTGACATCCCATAGTCAAAGTGGTAACTTTAGTTACGAAAGATGTTAGCACTCCTAAAATTTGAGTGCTAACAAACCCATCAAAAGACTTTGCACTGCACCGTACGGAGGGCAGCATGGAAGAACTGGACGGAAGAAAAGTAAAGATTTTGGAAGCCATCATCCAGAACTATCTGGAGACCGGGGAGCCGGTAGGAAGCCGTACCATTTCCAAATTTACAGATCTGAATCTCAGCTCCGCTACCATTCGCAACGAGATGTCGGATTTAGAGGAGATGGGCTATATCTTACAGCCCCATACTTCCGCAGGACGGATCCCTTCCGATAAAGGCTATCGTTTCTATGTGGATCATATGATGATGGGCAAGGAACAGGCCATCGAAGAGAAGGCACGTCAGGTCAGTGAACAGGCCCAGCAGGTGAAGCAGATGAGCGAGATGCTTCTGGAGAAGGAAGATAAGATCGAAAACCTTCTGCAGCAGGTAGCCAAGGTGCTGGCGGTAAATACCGAGTATGCAACCATGGTAACCGCTCCTTCCACCCATCGGAATAAGGTAAAGTTTA
>JAIKYN010000030.1 GCA_024683155.1 Lachnospiraceae bacterium
AAAAAAAGGAAAGAATCGGGTGTTCGGGAATTGGGCTCGGACACCCGGTTTCATGGGTTACAAAAATCAAAAAATGGGGGTTACAAACAATGAAACAAAAAGCAGTAAAAGTTCTCTGTGTGGCATTGTGTCTGATGCTGCTCTCCAGTATCTTTGCAATGCTGTGCAACACCGGATTCGGAAAGACCAAGGTCTCCCGGATCTCCTTTGACACCGCGACCGGTACGCTTTCGGGCCTTCTCTATATGCCCAAGGATGCATCGCCGGCTAATCCAAAGCCTACGGTCATCGTGACCCACGGCTATCTGAATTCCGCAGAAATGCAGGATGCCAATGCCATTGAACTGAGCCGCAGAGGCTATGTGGTATTGGCTCTGGATATGTACGATCACGGCCATTCCAAGGCCAATGCGGAAGCTTACACCGGTACCGATTTCTTCGGCCTCTGGTCCACCTTCTGGATTCATTCCATGTATGATGCTGTACAGTATATGTACGATCAGGACTACGTCTTAAAGGATGCGGCAGGCAACGGTATCATCGGCGTGACCGGTCACTCCATGGGCGGATTCTCTTCCACCATGGCACTGGCACTGGATGAGCAGGACGCAGCCACCACCGGTATCCGCAAGATCCATGCAGGTCTTACGGAAGGAAGCGACTTTATGTACACCGGTCTTCTGGGCATTACCGCAGATGTAGCGGATGCAGCAGGCGGCGGACGGATCATGGGTAAAGTTGCGGCACACTACGACGAATTTTTCTTTAATAATCCCGAAGAAACGGGCGGCACTGTTCGTTATAAGGATTACGTGTCAACACCCGACGGTCTCACCTTCTTACAGCAGACCTCGGCCCAGGCCAATACCTGGTATAACACCTCGGATGGCGGAAAGCGCATTATCTATGAGCCTTCCCAGACCCATCCCTGGAATCATTTCTCCAAGACCACCACTTCCTACGCCATTGATTTCTACAACACGGCGTTTGAAGATTATCAAAACGGCATCGCTTCCACTCCTTCCTCTTCCCAGATCTGGATGTTCAAGGAGTTCTTCGAACTGTTAGCGCTCATCGGTTTTGTACTGGCCATTGTACCCATTGCCATGCTGCTGATGCAGCTGCCGTTCCTGAAGGAAGCAAAGACAGAACTTATCGCACCTGTAAATGGGGCCCGCTCTGTGGCAGGAAGATTCACCAATTTTGCTACCCTCCTTGTGGCGATCCTTCTTCCGGCTGTATTCTTTGAGCCCTTATATGATATGGATGTAACCGGCAACGGCCTTACCATTCTCCGTTTCCTGGCACTGGCTCTGGCCATTGCAGGATGTGCAGGCTTTATCTTCGCCAGAAAAGAAACAGAGAAACAAAAGGCTTATACCGTGGGAAGCTGCTTTGTATTTGTCAGCGGCTTGTTACTGGCCCTTCTCACCAAGATCCCGCTGTTCCAGAATCTGACCATCTGGACTGCTCCGGTTGTCAATAATATTGCATACTGGACCATCGCAGCGGCGCTCATTTCCCTGTTGGTTATGAGTGTGGTCTTTGTTTCCTCCAAGGCAAAGGAAGGCGCAGGTTTTGCAAACTATGGTGTGAAAGTTCCCGTGAAAACGGTTGTGGCAGGGCTTTGTACCGCCCTGCTCACGGTGGTGATCGCATACGTTCTTCTGTTTGTGATCGATGCCCTCTTTAAGACAGACTTCCGTATCTGGACCTTTGCCTTTAAGACCTTTGATGCCAATATACTGCCCACCGTTTGCAAGTATCTGCCTACCTTCTTCCTGTTCTACCTGATCTCTACGGCGTCCATCTTTGTGAACACCCATACAGAGTCCATGGCAGGCGTGAAGGGTTATTTCCTGGCCATCGCCATGAATGCAGGCGGTATCTTCCTGTGGCTGGTGCGTCAGTACGGTACGCTCTTTGCTACCGGTGTGGCAGCCCATCCCAATGCAGCCCTGTCAGGTATCGTGCTGGTTGCCATGGTTCCTACCCTGGCCATCGCAGGTATCTTATCCAGAGCTCTGTATAAGAGATGCGGTAACATCTGGACTCCCGCATTCTTGAATGCTATCCTGATGACCCTGATGACCGTAGCCAATACCACGGTTTATCTGAAGTAAATCTAAAAGAACACCACATTGCCTGAAGGCCGGCAGATCCCGGAATGCAGGGGAATGTGGTGTATAGAAACAACGACTGCCCGGAGGCATATGCTTCCGGGCAGTTTTTTACGGTAAGGGCACCTAATATGAACGAGCAGATCTTTTCAAAGAGTAAAACAGAAATGAGGGATACAAAACCACAAGAAGTATGCTATACCAAAGTAGAGATCCAAACGAAACAAAAAAGACAGGAAGACAGATCATGGAAGAAATGTTTGATATAACCGATGAAAACGGGATCCCTACGGGAGAAACCGTAACAAGAAGCAGGGCCCACAACGAAGGGATCATGCACCGCACCGCCCATATCTGGGTGATCCGCAGAAGGGGAGAGCAGATCGACGTGCTGCTGCAAAAGCGCAGTGCCAACAAGGAATCCTTCCCCGGGATGTATGATACATCTTCCGCAGGACACATTCAGGCAGGAGATGAGCCCCTGGAATCCGCAAAGAGAGAACTGGGAGAGGAACTGGGGATCCGGGCGCAGGATGAGGATCTGACCTATGTGGGGAAGTTCCACATCCACTATGAGAAGGAATTCCACGGAAAGCTGTTTAAGGACAATGAGGTGTCCTTCGTCTTTCTGTATGACAAGCCGGTGGATGCGGAAAAACTGGTGCTGCAGGAGGAAGAAGTGGAAGGAGTTAAATGGTTTCCCATTGAGGAAGTCTATGGGAACTGTCTTCACAGAGACGGTACCATGTGCGTTCCCACCGAAGGGCTGAAGACCATCATGCGGTTTCTGAAGGTTCCCTGCGATTAATGCAGGATCCGCGGGACAATACCGAAACGCAAAAGAATATTAAGGAAAGAAAGGTCCATGGACTGGTATAATAGACATGGACTTTTTACGTAGGAGAAACAGATCATGGCAAAAGAAAAAGATGTAAAAACCAATGTCATGCGGATCCTGGATAAGGAGAAGGTGTCCTATACCCATTACACCTATGAGTGTGAGGAGTTTATCGATGCCATTCAGATCGCGGATCAGCTCGATCAGCCCCATGAGAAGGTATATAAGACTCTGGTGACCCGGGGAAACAGCCGGAACTATTTTGTGTTCGTGATCCCCATTGAAGCGGAGCTGGACCTGAAGGCAGCAGCCCGCAGCGTGGGAGAAAAATCCGTGGAGATGATCCATGTAAAGGACATCAATGCGGTAACCGGCTATATCCGCGGCGGTTGTACCGCCATCGGCATGAAGAAACAGTATGTGACCCGCATCGATGCATCGGCGAAAGACATGCCCACCATCATTGTCAGCGGCGGCCGGAGAGGAAGCCAGATCGAGCTTTCCCCGGATGACCTGTGCAAGGTGGCGAGAGCCGAATATGCAGCGATCACGGCGGGTGAGTAGTATAACAGGCAGCAGACCGGAATTTTTGGATGCGCCCCGGAGAACATCAAAATAATCAGAGGACGGCAAACATGGAAATCGTAGAAAACAAAGAGACTAACATTTTAAAGATCGAGACGGTGGATCTGTGCGACGAAGACAGCAGCATGGTGATCATTGACCAGACCCTGCTTCCCGGCACGATCCAGATCGTGAAGCTAAAAAGCATCGAGGAAATGTGGAATGCCATTTATCTCCTGCAGGTACGCGGTGCGCCGGCCATCGGTGTGGCAGCAGGTTTTGCCATATATCTGGCGGCCAAGCAGATCGCAGCCGGTATGCTTGCGGGTCTTGATAAGCCCCAGGACGCTGAATGGCCCCAGAAGCCTCTTAGAGAGCTTTTAGCAGGGAAATGTGCGGCAGATGGTTTCGACCTGAACAAGGCCGATACGAGGACGTATGAGGTGTTCTATCAGGCATTTACCGCGCAGAAGGATCATATCAATTCTTCCAGGCCCACCGCAGTGAACCTCTCCTGGGCCTTAAACCGTATGGATCAGCTGGTTTTATCCATGAAGGAAGCGCCTGTTTGTGCCATTCTGGAAGCACTGCTTAAGGAAGCCCGTGCCATTAAGGAAGAAGATACGGCCATGTGTAAGGCCATCGGCGAAAACGGCCTGACCCTGGTAAAACCCGGGGACGGGATCCTTACCCACTGCAACGCGGGGCAGCTAGCTACCAGCAAGTACGGTACGGCAACGGCACCCATCTATCTGGGCCAGGAAAGAGGCTATCATTTCCATGTGTTCTGTGATGAGACAAGGCCTCTGTTACAGGGGGCGCGCCTTACCAGCTTTGAACTGCAGTCCGCCGGTGTGGACACCACGCTGATCTGCGACAATATGTCCGCCATGGTCATGAAAAA
>JAIKYN010000031.1 GCA_024683155.1 Lachnospiraceae bacterium
GCCGGATATCCCCGGATGCGGCCTTTTCCCCGGCTTCTTCCGTCATAAGCGGCTGCAGGTTCAGCTCCCAGGCTTCCCTTAAGACGGTACTGCGTCCGATGGGGCCTAAGAAGGGCATAATGGCATAAGTAAATTCCTGCCGTCCCATATCCGCATGGCCATCAGGATAAACCGGTGCCTTTAACAGGGTCAGGGATAAACAGCTGTCCTTGGCGGAATAGCCGTATTTGCAATCGTTTAATACCGCCAGACCGTTTTCTCCGTCGGTGAGCGCCACATAGCGCTGGTGGGCGGTTTCATAGCGATCCTTATCAAAGGCACGGGATCTGTGGGTGGGCCGTTTTAAATAGCCGTACTGGGTTTCCGCAATGGATTCCCGGGTATAAATACCGGTGGGGAAATCCACCTTCAGGATCCGGTGGCGTTCGTGCCAGTCCACCACTGTATGGAAATCGATGTGCACCGTCTCCGGACGGAACCGGATCTCCTGCTGCAGAGTAAAGTGCTCTTCCTGCAGTTCCACGATCACATCGTAGCCGCCGCATACATCCCGTACTTCCGTAACCTTGGCTGCCTTCAGCGGCTTTTCCGTATCTTCGTACATTCTTGCCAGTTCCCAGGCATCATAACAACCGTTGATATCCTGATACATCCGGAAATGATTCAGTGGTGCATCCGCCAGCTCACAGGCCGTTCGTTTATCTGTAAGAGACGTGATCTCTCCTGCCGGTGATACCCGGGCAATGTAATACATGTTGGAGATCTCCAGGGAGCCGTCTTCCAGCTCTTCCAGCTTCACATGGGTGGGCGCGATGTCTGCAATGGCTCTCACTGCATCCTCCCCTGTGACATAACCGCAGGGAGGAAGGGTCAGTTCCCCGATTTTCCGCTTCCAAGGAAGGGAATTAAAGACGGCCGTCTTTCCTGCCAGTTGTTCCAGTTCCTCTTTGGCAAGGGCAAGGGCCCCGGTACGGATCCTTTGAAGGCTTTCTTCCGCTTCCTTCACCACCTGCGCTATGCCGGTGCCGGGAAGGATATCGTGGAATTCATCCAGCAGCAGCTCTTTCCATAATGCTTCCAGCTCGTTCTGCTTTACTTCCTTTCCTTCCAGCCGAAGAAGGCCTGCCAGATACTCGGCTTCCCGCACCGCTTCTTCCGCGCGGCGCATGCCTCGTTTGATCCTGGCCTGACTGGTCAGAGTGCCTCTGTGCCATGCCAGGTAGATCTCACCGTAATAGGTATTCTTACATCCCTTTTCTTCCAGCCGGTGGAAGAATTCCACGGGATTTTCTCTCTTTAAGCGGGGAACACCGTTTAAGTCCGTCATCCGTCTTGCGGCTTCCACCATTTCTTCCGTAGCTCCGCCGCCACCGTCTCCATAACCGTAGGGATAGATAAAGCCGTCCATTTCTTCTCTCTTCAGACGGTCCTTCTCCCAGCGCTCCAGAAGCTTTCCGGGTGTCATCTTAGCGTTACACTCTTTATACATATGGGACAGCACTTTGGTGCCGTCCAGTCCTTCCCACCAGAAATTATGATACGGGAAGGGATCGCATTCGGGATCCTGACGGGTCATCTTCTGGGTAGAAAAATAGTCCACCTCGCAGCCCTTCATGATCTGGGGCAGGGCGCCGCTGTAGCCGAAGGTATCCGGCATCCAGGCAAGCTTTGACTCAACCCCCAGTTCCTTCCGAAACCAGCGTTTTCCGTAGACAAACTGTCGCACCAGGCTCTCTCCGCCGGGAAGGTTCATGTCGCCTTCCACGTATACGGCGCCTTCCGGCACCATCTGTCCCGCAGCGATCTTTTCTTTTACCCGTTCATATAAAGCGGGATAATCTTCTTTCATCCAGTCCAGGATAATGGGTTCACACAGCAGGAACTGATACTCCGGATAGCGGTCCATAAGGGCCAGCTGATTGGAATAGGTCCTTGCCACCTTGTGATGGGTCTCCCCGATGGTCCAAAGCCAGGCCAGATCCAGATGGGACTGCCCGATAATGGAATAGTCCGGCACACTTTCCGCATTTTTCTCCGCAAGAAGGGGCTTTAAAAGCTCTGCCGCCTTCAGGACCGATGCTCTGCGGTCCGGACGATCCAGTTCAAAATCCGCTTCCAGGGTAAACTGCTGCAGAGCGCTTCCGATGTGCATGCGCCGCAGGCTGTCTTCCGGCAGGTTCTGCCACAGATCGTACAGGATATGGAAGTCCAGATACGCTGCGTACATGGCATCATCCACATAACCCCAGGTACTGCAGCCAATAACGCACTGATGCTCCGGGGGCTCCGGAACTGCCTCGGTATCACGGGGAACGATGCCGCCGTTTTCCAGGCGGGCACCATGTCCTGCATAGACCTCCGCCAGGATCTCTGTGCCTTCCGCAGGGATCCTGCCGGCCGGCACCATGATCTGAAAATGCTTTTTATCAATGGAGCCTGCTTCTTTCCCGCCTACATAGACCAGCATCTCCGGTCCTGCCTCCAGACGAAACCACAGACGGGGCTCCTTTATTTCCTTGGGGATCTCTCCTTCTTTGGGCGCAAAAAGTCGGGTGCGTAACCAGGCATACTCCCATTTACGTCCCCAACTCTTTCCTTCTTCGAAGGGTTCCATCTTCTGCTTTGCGGCCTGTTCTGCCGGCAAAGGGTCAAAGGTGGTAAAGCCTTCCAGCCTCAGGGTTCCCAGAGGCATAAGTATTTCATTTTGGAAGGCCCCGTCAAAGTGACGGAGCCTTTCTTCCCATTGTCTGCCTAAATACATACATCATCCTTCTTCCGGCTTCGATACCAGATATTCCATGAGGAACAAACTTGCCAGTGCCTGTCCGTAAGGCATGGGCTGTAAGGGAATGGCTTTATAGAAATCTTTACTCTCACGTCCCATGGGGGTTCCGTAAGATACCTGATTTACAACTCCCTTATCCGAAATACATTCCAGGATGGCATCCAGTGCTTTCTCCGCCAGCTCCCGGTCTTTTGCCGTCAGAAGGCCTTCCCGGATCCCTTTCAGGATCCCGTAGGCAAATCCGCAGGTGGCACTTGCTTCCACATAGGAGGTGGGATCATCCAGCAAAGTATGCCACATGCCGTTGTCAGCCTGACATTTCCGTAAGGCATCTACCTGCATCTGAAGGGTCTTTGTAAGGTGCTCCTTCAGTTCCGGCGAACAACCGCCCAGACCGATGAGTTCCGGGATCGCCATGGTGATCCAGCAATTTCCTCTGCCCCAGAAGGCTGCGGCAAAATTATCCTTGCGAAGGAAGGACCAGCCATGATACCACAATCCGGTCTCCGGATCCTGCAGATATTTTTCATGCAGTAAAAACTGCTTTTCCGCTTCCTCCACCATGGCTTCATCGGAAAGCACCCTGCCCATATACGCCAGGAACAGGACGGTCATAAATAAGGTATCGTCCCAAAGTTCCCCTTCGTTGACGCTGTCGGACGTCAGGTGCTGAAAACCGCCTTCCTGCGTCCGGGGAAAATGCTCCATGATGTCACGGGCTGCCCGGATGCACGGCTCCATGTATTTCTCTTCTTCAGTATACACTGCCAGATGTGCCATGGCCAAATAAGGTGTCACGGTATTTACATTCAGAGCCGGAAAACCGATGGCAAGCTGCCGGTCGTAATATTCCCGCAGGATGTTCAGGATCTTCTCATCCTTTCGATAGGTAAAAAGCTTCCACAATCCGTAGAGGCCTACGCCCTGGGTCCATTCCCAGTAGCGGTATTTGCTGATATCATCTCCTGCCAGGTTACGGGTCTCCATGTTTTTAAGGAATACCTCGTCATCCTCGTAGAGAATGGAGGAAAAGGCATCCAGTACCTTCTCCAGTTTGTCCTTCACCTGTGCAAACCGCTTCTTACGCTTTTCAGCAGCTTCTTCCAGGCAGGTGATGAGACTGTACAGCTCCTCCGGCGTATGTACCGTATAGTCCGGATGCCAGGAAGTCTCCTCTTCCTGATGGAAATAACGGGGAGACCAATCCAGCCAGATGGAGGAAATGCCATATCGATTGGCCCCCGCTATATCTTTCTTTAAATTGTTACCGATCATGACAATGAAGGGCTTATCCTCTTCGGTCAGCGCCATCTTCTTCATGGCCGTATCAAACATCTTAACGGAGGGTTTCTGTTCCCCCACCACTTCGGAAACGATCCACTGCTCAAAGCAGCTTCCCAGTCCGTTCTCCCGGTATACATTCTGAAAAGAGTCCCATTCGCCGTCTGCTACCAATGCAATGCGATAGCCGTCTTTCGTGAGTTTCTGTAACACTTCTCCCGCCCCGGGAATAAAATCCGCACGGGTGACGATCCCTTTTTCATCGTACTGCTGCGTTGCTTCGTCGATGATGGTATCGCCGCTGTCCGTAAACAAGATCAAATTTTTTTCATTCATTTGGTTCGCTCCTGGTAAACCCATTTTGTCGGGCCTGTTATGACTTACTTTCCATTGCGGAATAATCGAAGCCTCGCAGTTTCAGTTCATCTGCAAAATGGCAGGCCACGTAATGTCCGGGTTCCACCTCCCGATATTCCGGTGCACAGTCCTTGCATTTCTGCTGACAATACCGGCATCTGGTGTGGAAATAACAGCCACTGGGCGGATTGGCCGGATTGGGGATCTCTCCCTGCAGCGGGATACGCTCCATGGCGTAATTGGGATCTGCCACCGGTACCGCTGACATCAGCGCCTCTGTATAGGGATGTTTGGGATGGGCAAAGATCTGCTCCGTCTCGCCATATTCCACCATCTTACCCAGATACATAACACCCACTTTGTCGGAAATATGCTCTACCACCGACAGGTCATGGGAAATAAACAGGTAGGTCAGTTTCATTTCTTTCTGAAGATCCACCAGCAGGTTGATCACCTGTGCCTGAATGGATACGTCCAGTGCAGACACTGCCTCATCGCAGACGATGATCCTGGGATTTAACACCAGGGTGCGGGCAATCCCGATACGCTGTCTCTGTCCGCCGGAGAACGCATGAGGATAACGGATCAGATAGGTGGGATTCAAGCCTACCTTGGCCGCCATGTCTTTGGCGATCTGGTCCATTTCATCCTTGCTCATCTTGGGATAATTGGCCTTTAAAGGCTCCTTGATGATATCCAGGACCGTCATTCTGGGGTCCAGGGAAGAATAGGGATCCTGGAAGATCATCTGGATCTCCTTACGGATCTCTTTCATTTTCTTTTTGTCTATCTTGAGGAAATCCAGTTCCTCGCCGCTTTCTGTGCGATAATCGATCTCACCTTCGGACGCTTCGTAGGCTCGCACGATGCATCGTCCCAGGGTGGTCTTTCCACAACCGGACTCTCCTACGATACCGATGGTTTCTCCCTGCTTTACGTCGAAGGATACGTCTGTAACGGCTTTTACGGTAAGGCCTTTTGAAGAGAAACGCTTATGTACATGCTTGACTTCCAGAATGTTTTCTTTTTTCATCAGGCGTTACCTCCTTCCCCGGCTTCTCTTGCCTTGATCCTTGCTTCTGCTTCTGCACGCTGCTTCTTGCAGGCTTCGTGGGGGCAATTGAAACAAGCGATCTTATGACCGGGTTCAATCTCGATCAGTTCCGGATCTGCCTTATCGCAAAGCCCTTCGATCCGGGCATCGCAGCGATCATAGAAGCCGCAGGCTTCCGGCAGGTTCATGGCAAGCGGCACGGTCCCTTCTATGGAGAAGAGCCGGTCTTCCTTTTTCTGTGCTCCGATCTTATGAACGGAACCGATCAGACCACGGGTATACGGATGCTGGGGATTTGCATAGATGGTCTGAGAATCCGCAGATTCCACCACCTTTCCCAGATACATTACCGCTACGCGGTCACACATCTTAGCCACAACGCCCAGGTCGTGGGTGATGAATAAGATGGCCATATTGAATTCCTTCTGCATCTCTTTCATCAGTTCCAGGATCTGTGCCTGAATGGTCACATCCAGTGCCGTCGTCGGTTCATCGGCAATGAGCAGGTCGGGGTTGCAGACCAGTGCCATGGCGATGAGGGCACGCTGTAACATACCGCCGGAGAATTCATGGGGATACTGATTGTAACGCTTCTCCGCGTTGGCAATTCCTACCTTCTTCATCATCTCCAGAGAGATCTCTTTTGCTTTCTTCTTATCTTTTGTAATGTGCAGCAAGGTTGCTTCATTGATCTGATTTCCAATGGTGTACATGGGAGAAAAGGCTACCATGGGCTCCTGAAAGATCATGGAGATCTCCTTACCGCGAATGGAACGGATCTCTTTGCCGGTGGGATTTAAGCTGAGCAGGTCGATCTTGCCGCCCATTTCCCCGGACTGAAAAATGATCTCTCCACGGGATTTACACTTTTTTTCGTTGATCCCCAGAATGGCCTTACAGGTTAAGGACTTTCCGCTGCCGGACTCTCCTACCAGACCCAGGGTCTCACCTTTTTTGATCTCAAAACTTACGCCGCGTACCGGTGTAAGGGTTCCTTCATGCATGCTTATATCAACATGGAGGTCTTTTACTTCAAGAATGTTTTCCGAATGATTCACTTCGTTCATCTTTTCTTACCTCCTGTTTATTTATAAGGATCTGCCGCATCACGCATACCGTCGCCCAGGAAATTGAAGGCCAGCACGGTGATGGTTACAAATAGGATGGGGATCAGCTTATGGGGATTGGCTGCCACGTCGGTTACGGAACTGGCTTCCTGCAACAGTACTCCCCAGCTGGTGGCCGGTGATTTGATACCCAGTCCCAGGTAGGACATGGAAGTCTCGCCCACGATGGATCCGGGAATTCCCAGTGTTAAGGATACGATCAGGTAGCTCATAAAGCCGGGTACCAGATGCTTCCAGATGATCTTCCAGGTGGAAACACCGGCTAACCGGGCGGCCATTACGTAGTCCTCGTTTTTCAGGGAAAGGAACTTACCTCTTACGATACGTGCCATACCCGTCCAGTTAATGAACGACAGGATCAGAGTCATGTAGAAATACATCTTAACCGTAGAGATCCCTGCAGGAATCGCTGCGGAAAGTGCCATCCAAAGGGGGATCTGGGGAACCGCTCCGATCACCTCGATGATACGCTGAATGATGATATCGGTGGTACCGCCGAAATATCCGGAGATAGATCCGATGGTGATTCCCAGGAATAAACTGATAAAGGCGCTGGCGAAGGGAATGGATAAGGAAATACGGGATCCCAGCAGCACTCTGGAGAAAATGTCACGGCCCAGAGAATCCGCACCGAATAACATGATCTTCGCACCGCTTCCGCCCTTACTTCCCTCGGATACGCCAAACAGGTGCAGGTCACAGGGAATAAAGCCCAGGATCTTATATTCACAGCCGTGTACGAAGAACTTCACCTTATAGTATTCTTCCGTATTCTCACTCATGGTAACGGAGAAATCTTCCCGGTTAATGGTCTTCTCCAGACTGTAGATAAAGGGTCCTACGAATTCCCCTTCATGCATTACGTGTACCTTGGAAGGCGCGGTATTCCGGTAAATACCGTCATATTCTTCCAAAGAATAGGGAGCCAGGAAATCTGCAAACAAGGCGCCCAGATAAAGGATAGCCAGTACGATAAAGGCGGCAATGGCCAGTTTGTGTTTTTTCAGCTTGCGTCCCATCAGGGTCCATTGGGAGGCAAGATAATAGTCTTCTTTTGTCTTAAGCTTCTTAGCCATATTATCGACCTCCTCCCGAATAACGGATCCGGGGATCCAGGAATGCAAGAATGATATCCGAGAACAGGATACCGATGACAACCAGCACGGCCTGTACCATAACGATGGCACCTGCCAGGTACATGTCCTGACACTGCAGTGCCTTGAACAGGACGGGACCCTGGATCTGCATGTTCAGAACCATGGCCGTTACCGTGGAACCGGAGAACAGGCTGGATAATACGCCGCCCAGACCGGAAACGGTAGGATTGATGGCTGCCCGGAAGCAGTACTTCATAACGATGGTCCGCTCCGATACACCCTTGGCTCTTGCCGTAAGGGTATACTGTTTGGAGACTTCATCCAGCATCTGGGCACGCACGGAACGGATAATACCGCAGGTTCCGCTGGTACCGATGACGATGATGGGGATGATCATACGCTTTAAGAAGTCACCGAAGTTATATAAATGAATACCGTTTTGCAGCATCTCCTGCGTAAACAGGCCTACATTTGCATTGCCCGTCCAGACGTAGGAAAGATACATCAGTATGATTGCCAGAATAAAGTTGGGGATCGCGGTTCCGATAAAGCCGATGAAGGCCGATATGTAATCTCCCGCCGAATACTGGTGGGTGGATGCATACACCGCGATGGGAATGGAAACTACATACTGGAACAACAGGATGATAAAGGTAACACCAATGGTGAGTCCTAATCGATCCTCCACAACACTCCATACATCACGTCCGTATGCAAAGGAGAATTTCCAGTTATGATGGGATCCATATAATCTGTAATATGCGGAATCGGTGGGGGTCCAGATGATATCCTTCACCCATTTGATATATTGCTGCCAGACCGGCAGATCCAGTCCGTAATCTTCACGAAGGGATGCAGCATAGTCTGCATCGACAAACTCTCCCTCCGTTGCCAGCGCTGCGATATGCGCCGATACATAATCTCCGGGTGGTAACTGGATGACAAAGAACACCAGGATGGAGATCAGGAGCAAAGTAGGGATAAACATCAGCACACGTTTGATGATGTACTGCACCAGATCCTTTTTTAAGAATTCCTTTAAGGCTGTCATGGAATACCCTTTCTGTAAAAAACCCGGAGACGTGGAAACCTCACACGTCTCCGGACTTTCCTTCATTTCTTCGGCCCAGGGCCTATTCAGTCTTTAAAACCTTATTGCATCGATCTTCTTACTCTGCCTTATACAGTGTCCAGTAGTGAACGATGTTTGCATACTGATACAGATCGGCAGATACTAAGTTGTTTGCATAGTTCTTGATCTTGGAGCTGATCAGGTTGTAGCTTCCTTCGCCCTTTAAGTAAGCGATGGACCACAGATTGTCTTCATGTACCTGATAGATATCCAGTGTGTAAGCGTCTCTCTCAGAAGAATCAGGCGTAGCGTTCCACTTCTCATAGATCTCGATGAGTTTTGCCATATCGCCGGTAGGCTCAACACCCTGTGCTCCGTCGGAACCGTACCAGGTACCGTACTCGCCGTACCACTCAGCTGCCTGAGCGATGGGAACGAAAGGAGCTACACGGTCTCTTAAGGAAAGACCACCGATCGCGGTATGAGGAACCAGTACTGCGTACCAGTCATTGTTGTCGATTTCCTGATCAAATGCTTCTACGGTGAATTCCTTGGTAGCGCACTTGATACCTGCTGCCGTATAGTTCTGCTCCAGTACAGGATAAGCAGCTGTTGCACCGCTTTCCGCATATGTGTAGAAGGTCAGTGTAAAGTCAGAACCGTCTGCGAAATCATAGAATCCGTCGGATCCCATTACCAGACCACAGCCCTCCAGAAGCTTCTTGGCTGCATCCACATCGTACTCGGTCCACTTCTGTTCCCACTCTGCGTCATAACCAAAGTTACCTTCGGAAGGAGCGCACTGTCCGGGCTCAAGGAAACCGTCGGATACGATCTCGGATAAGTTCTGACGATCTACGCAGATGGAGATGGCCTGACGGAAATCAGGATTTGCAAACAGTGTTGCATAATTCTCATCTTTGCAGGTGTAGTTAAAGGTTACCTGGTAGCTGCCCCAGCTGGTTCCTGCGAAGGAACGAAGCTCGGCTGCATCACCCATATCGGCTAAGGTTGCAGCGATATCCTGCATACCGATGTTAATGATATCAATTTCGCCGGAACGGAACATCAGCAGATCCTGTCCGTCTTCGGAAGTCTTGTTGAAGTGGATCTCATCACAGTAAGGAAGCTGATTTCCTGCTGCATCCACCTTCCAGAAGTAAGGATTTCTCTCCAGGATGCAAAGGCTGTCATCTCTGGTGTTGTTACCGGGTGTTGTACAAAGAACATAAGAGTTCAGATTGGGAACACCGGATGTATTCCAGAAGTTGTAGGAAACTGCCTTACCAAGATCCTTAACGGTTGCAGCTTCGATGCCCTTTGCAATGGCATTGGCCAGAACATCTTCTTCGCTGAGACCGGTGGAAGCCCAGTACTCATTCTCTACATAAGGATAACCCTCGGAATCGGGGATCAGATCACTTAAGTAATGGGAAGGAGCCCAGCACCACTTGAAGTCGCCGTTCTCGATGAAGTCTGCAGGATACTTGGGCTGTGTAAAGGTCCAGGTTACGGTGTAATCATCTACCTTCTTCAGAGTTGCGTAATGAGGAATGGTGATGGCATTGCCTTCTTCATCGGTTTCCCCGGTGTCTTCCTTATAATCGATCAGTGCATTCCAGCTGGCTTTACCGTCGAAGTTGGTCAGGTGCACCATGTAATACCAGAAGGTTACATCATCGGTATTAAAGTCATCGCCGTCGGACCACTTCATGCCTTCTCTGAACTTGAAGGTCCACTCGGTATAGTCTGCATTGAAGGAATATTCCTTAATAACATTAGGATAATAAGATCCGTCGGTGTTGTAACGGATGATACTCTCCAGAACCGGTCTGGAAAGATCCCAGGAACCGTTGGCGCCTGCCAGGTTGATGACGCCGCCGTAGGTACCGATCTCCAGTGCGTCACCGTTGGCATCAACGGTATCTACAAAAATGTTATCCGCATCGGGGATACGTTCCTCAACCGGAGCAAGGCTTCCTGCTGAAACAAGTTCTGCCAGCTCAGGTGCCTCGGTGTAAGTTGCTACATCTACTTCTACTTCTGCAGCAGGCTCAGCTGCTGTTGTCTCTGTGGCTGCTACGGAATCAGCGGTTGTCTGTTCGGTGGTAGCCGGTGTGCTGCCGCAACCTGCCAGTACAGTGATACTCATGGCGGATGCAAGCAAGATGGATAAAACCTTACGCTTCATAATACCTCCTTGATTCTACCTTCGTAGAACTCGTCTTTGTTTACCCCGGGAAGTTATCCCCTTGTGACAAGAATAGCAAACTTAAAGCACGAAAACTATGCAACTCTTGTCTTTTCTTGCTCGAATATCGCATATCTTGCTTTTCTACTATGAATGTGTATAGTTATTTTTAAAGGTTTCGGACACTTTTGACACCATTTTTTGATAATTTTACCCAGTATTTACATTCAAACCTCCCTCTTTTTGCTTATAATTTTAGTAAAAGTGCACAGACCTTCTTTTCTAAAAAACAAGATTTGCAATTTTGTAATCTTTGAGTAAAATGATTATGAGATATTTTACAGGAGGAAGCTGCCTTGCAGTCCATATTGATCGACAACACAGTGGAATACGCAGAGAAATATGCCATTCGCCTGGGCTTGCCCGGCGATCCGCTGTTCTATTACTTTGATTATGATGAACGTTCCTACAGTATCAACATGGAATTCCAGCATTTCCATCCCTTTTATGAGATGTGTATCTTTCTGGACGAGAAGGCCGGACACCTCATCGACGGCGTCTGGTATGACATGCGCTGCTGCGACATTGTCTGTTTAAAACCCACCCTGCTCCATCGCACTTCCTATCCGGAAGGCGATCCCTGCAAGCGTCTCATCATCCAGTTTGCCATTCCCCCTTTCGGGAACCGGCTGGATCCTTCCATGCGTTCCATCCTGAAGATCTTTGATGCGGATTGCCCCATCTACCGCTTTGAAGGCAGTTATAAGAAGGCCATCTTCGATAAGCTGAACGAAGTCTTTCGTCTGGGGCAGCTGGAGGATGAATGCTCTGCCCTTCGCACCCATTTGCATTTTGTGGAATTTTTAGGTCTGATCTATTCCTACCGGGATAAGAATGTATACTCCAATCAGTCCGATTTCGATACCACCACCGATAAGATCTACAACATTACCGGTTATATCCACAGCCACTTTACGGAGAATCTGTCCCTGGAGCTGCTGGCCAAAGAGTTCTATATCAGCACATACTATCTGTCCCATCAGTTTAAACGGGTGACCGGTTTCAGTGTTACCCAGTATGTGCAGATGACCCGGATCCGCAATGCCCAGAACCTTCTGGTAAATACAGATCAGCCCATAACCGATATAGCGTTTGCCTGCGGTTTTACCAGTTTCTCCCAGTTTAATCGTGCCTTTAACAAATTCGTAGGCGCCGCTCCTTCCGTTTATCGTAAACGGCAGGGCTCCGCTCCCGTTCCCACCATGTCCATCCAGAAGAACGAGTCTCACTGATCCATGGACGATATCTTGCAGGAATGCATAAAAAAACCTCCCTACCGGGTGATCATCCGGTAAGGAGGGTATCTGTTCGTTTCGTTCCGGCTGTCTGTTTGTCAGCCCGTCACACAATTCTTTCCTTTTCCCTTGGAAATGTACAGATTCTGATCTGCCTTGGCGAATACGTCTTCGAAGCTTTCCGGCTGATAGATGGTGATCACGCCGCAGGAGAAGGTTACTCGCTGTTCCATAAAGCTGTATCGCTGCATGGAGAAGCACTCCCGGATCTCATTCAACGTCCGGCGGATCGCTTCCGCATCATCCCCTTCAAAGATAAATACGAATTCTTCGCCGCCGTAACGGCCGGTATAGCAACGATAGGAATTATACTGCTTGATCAGGCTTCCCAAGGTGACCAGCACTTCATCGCCGTTTTCATGACCGTAGGTATCGTTGACCGTTTTAAAGTTATCAATATCGATCACCGCGAAGGATACGGGATTTTCCTCGGTTGCCCGGCGCAGTATCTTGGAGGCTTCTGCCTGAAAGTAAGATCTGGAATATACACCGGTGAGCCAGTCAACGTCCAGCTGTTCCTTATATTCCTCCGTAATGGTATTGCTCTTACGAAGGACCTCCACCATGGCATAAGAATAATACTCCATGGAAAAAGCCACAATGGAAAACAGACCGCTCATGCAGCCCGCCACGATGACCTGCTGCATATAATAAGGCCGCTGATCCGGATATTCAAAGTACATGAACAAAGCAGTGGCCGCCAGCAAGACCAGGATATAGCCGATCTCGTAAAACATCAGCTTCCGGTCATGGAATACGGTACTGAAGGCCATACACAAAGCCGGTGCGCACAGAAGCACAATAAAATAGTTATGGAAAAATCCCATACTGCCGGCGATGGTCATAAGCGCAAAGCAGCACATATAGGTCTTCACCTTGTCCCCGTATCCGGAGCTTCGGTTGATCAGTACCGCCGCAGCATACACCGCCACATTCACCACAAAGGGTGAGATCACGCGCAGCAGCATATAGCGCATGGGGTGATCCAGCACAAAACTATCCGTAAAATTATAATACAGGAAGAACATGATATCGATGCAAAGGCAACTGAGCACAATGTAGAACATGGCTTTCAGGATCGTTTTTCTTTCCTTTGCTTCCAGCTCACGGATCTCCGCTGTTACGTTTTTCTTCTTTTCCACCTCAAAAATCCTCAGTCATTACAATCATTTCGATCAAAACGATATGGTAATTTGTATTTTACATTATCCCACATGATCCTGCAATGAACACAGGGTTTACTGAGGTACTACATCGGACCAGTAATACTGATTGTAAATATCCTCAAAACGATACAACGCTCTGGTGGAATCTCCGATCACGGTATTGCTGATGGTCAGTTCATCATCCACCACCATCTGTTCTCCCAGATAGTAACTGTCCTGATATTCTCCCGCATAGGAATAATAATCACAGATAAAGTCCAGGGTATCTCCCTCGGAAATCTCCGTCAGACCTCTTGCCACTGCAGAAGTCTCGGTTTCCGCATCGTAAACAGGCTGTGCGCCTGCCACGTATCCGTAGGGGGTATCCTGGTCAAAGATCAGGATGAGTTTCACCCGTTCTCCGTTTAAGAAGGCCGGAACGTATCCGGTAATGGTATAATTATCGCCTTCTTCCGTGGTATCCAGGTGATAGTAAGCCACCGGCTGACCATCAATGGAGATCCAGGTCCCGTCCACATCAGCCAGGAGATATCCCTCTTCCGTAAAGTCATAGAGATTATCCAGACCCAGATCGATGTAACCTGCACCGTCATCATAGAACAGGTTCAGGTCTACCTTATGAACCAGTTCCCACTGCTCTTCCGGCAACCGGATACCGTAAGATCCGTC